>CAYJLB010000013.1:9676-45057 GCA_964370845.1 uncultured Oscillospiraceae bacterium | reverse complement strand
GCACTTCACCCAACTTCATTTGATTATGCTGTTATCGAGGTAAACCCTAGGGTTTCACGTTCATCAGCTCTTGCTTCTAAAGCTACTGGTTATCCTATCGCTAAAGTTGCAACAAAAATTGCTATTGGATACACACTTGATGAAATTAAAAATGCTGTTACAGGAACAACTTATGCTTGTTTTGAGCCTGCTCTAGACTATGTAGTAGTAAAATTCCCAAAATGGCCTTTTGATAAATTTGTTTATGCAAGAAGAACTTTGGGTACACAAATGAAAGCAACTGGGGAAGTTATGTCTATCGGAACAACTTTCGAGGAAGCTATTATGAAAGCTGTTCGTGGAGCGGAAATTGGTCATGATTGCTTGATTTCAAAGGACTTAGTAAACGTTTCTGATGATGAAATTAAGGCAAGATTACACGAATGCAACGACCTTAGACTTTTTGTTGTGTATGAAGCTTTAAGACGTGGTGTAACTAAAGAATATATCTTTGATATTACAAAAATTGATATTTGGTTCCTTGCAAAACTTGAAAAATTAGTTTGTATGGAAAAAGAATTATCTATTGGAGAAATTTCCGATGAAACTTATATGAAAGCTAAGTTTATGGGATATCCTGATGCTGTAATTGAGAGAATTTCTGGGCAAAAAATTGAGAAAAAAGCTAGTGCTTCTTATAAAATGGTTGACACTTGTGCTGCGGAATTTATGGCACAAACTCCATATTTCTACTCATCTTATGATAAAGAAAATGAAGCTGCTGAGTTCATTAAAATGAGAAACAGCGGAAAGAAAACAGTTATCGTTTTTGGTTCAGGACCAATTCGTATTGGACAAGGAATTGAGTTTGACTATGCATCAGTTCACTGTGTATGGGCACTTAAAAAGCAAGGTTATGATGTTGTAATTGTAAACAATAACCCTGAAACTGTTTCAACTGACTTTGATACAGCGGATAGACTTTACTTTGAGCCACTTACAAACGAAGATGTAATGCACATTATAAACGTTGAAAAACCTTATGGTGTTGTTGTTGCTTTTGGTGGGCAAACTGCTATTAAACTTACAAAACATTTGGTTGAACAAGGTGTAAATATCCTTGGAACTCCTGCTGATTCAATCGATGCGGCGGAGGATAGAGAGCGATTTGATGCCCTTCTTGAAGAATTAGACATTAAGCGTCCTAAAGGCTTTACTGTTATGAATGACAAAGAAGCTTTGGAAATTGCAAATAAAATTGGTTATCCTGTTTTGATGCGTCCTTCTTATGTTTTGGGCGGACAAAATATGATTATCGCTTTTAATGATGATGACATTGTTGAATATATGGAAATTATTTTACGTCAAAATATTGAAAATCCTGTGCTTATTGACAAATATTTAATGGGAACTGAAATTGAAGTTGATGCAATTTGCGACGGTGAAGAAATTCTTATCCCTGGTATTATGGAGCATATTGAAAGAGCTGGAATTCACTCTGGTGACTCCATTGCAGTTTACCCAGCTTGGAATGTATCTGATGCATTGACTGAGAAGATTATTGACTGTTCAAAACGACTTGCTATTTCATTGAACACTAAAGGCTTAGTAAATATTCAATATTTGATTTACGATAATGATTTATATGTAATTGAAGTAAATCCACGTTCTTCAAGAACGATTCCTTATATTTCAAAAGTTACTGGCGTTCCTATGGTTGAACTTGCGACTAAAGCTATGCTTGGTGAAAAATTAGTTGATATGGGATTTGGAACAGGACTATATAAAAAGACTCCTTATTTCGCAGTAAAAGTTCCAATTTTCTCTTTTGAAAAATTAATTGACGTTGATAACCACTTAGGTCCTGAAATGAAATCTACTGGTGAAGTTTTAGCTATTGCAAACACTCTTGAAGAATCTTTGTACAAAGGTTTAACTGCCGCTGGGTACAAATTAGGACGAAAAGGCGGAGTTTTAATCACTGTTCGTGATAGCGATAAATCTGAAATTGCTTCAACTGCAAAAGAATTTTACGACCTTGGTTTCAATATTTATTCAACTAAAGGAACTGCGGACATTCTTAACGATTTGGGCATTAAAACTACTGCTGTTAAGAAAATTCACGAAGCTGGTGAGGGTGAGGAGAACACATTAACTCTTATTGAAAGCGGAAAAGTTGACTATGTTATTTCAACTTCTTCAAAGGGAAGAATTCCTACTCGTGATAGCGTTAAAATTAGAAGAAAAACAGTTGAAAGAAACATTCCTTGTTTAACTTCAATTGATACTGCTAATGCGATAGTTGCAAGTATAAAGAGTAAGTTTACTGAAAAAACTACTGAACTTGTAAATATTAATGATATGAGAACGGAAAAACAAAGACTTGAATTTACAAAAATGCAAGCTTGTGGAAATGACTATATCTATTTCAACTGTTTTGACCAAAGAATTGACAATCCGCAAGGTTTAGCGATTAGACTTTCGGACAGACATTTTGGAATTGGTGGAGATGGCGTAGTTTTAATTAGACGTTCTAAAGTTGCTGACGCTAAAATGCGAATTTTCAATACTGATGGTTCAGAGGGCGAAATGAGCGGAAATGCAATTCGTTGCGTTGGTAAATTTATGCGTGATAATGGACTTGTTGATAAGGATATTATTAAGATTGAAACTTTAAGCGGAATTAAAACGGTTGAGCTTTACCACCATGATGGGGAAGTAGTTTCTTCTACTGTTGATATGGGAAAATCCGAATTATCAACAAAGAAAATTCCTGTAAAACTTGAGGGCGATAAAGTTGTAAATAGAGAAATTGAAATTGCTGGTGGAAAATATAATGTTACTTGCGTTTCAATGGGAAATCCACATTGTGTAGTTTTAGTTCGTGATGTTGATAACTTTAATGTTGAGGAAATCGGCTATGCAATTGAACATTCCGACATTTTCCCTGAAAGAACAAATGTTGAGTTTATCCGTGTCCTTGACAAAAACACAATAAAAATGCGTGTTTGGGAAAGAGGAACTGGCGAAACTTGGAGCTGTGGTACAGGAGCTTGTGCAGCAGCGGTTGCAGCTGTCGAATGTGGACTTTGCGAAAAAGACAGCGACATTACAGTAAAACTTTTAGGTGGAGATTTAAGCATTAAGTACACAGATGAAACTGTATATTTAACAGGCAAAACTGACACAATTTACACAGGTAAAATTACAATTTAACAAAATAATAAAAGTATCTGAAACGAATTTAAGTTTCAGATACTTTTTTATTGTGAGAAAATATTATAAAAAATTGATCCAACGTCACACTGTCAAAGTTAATTTATTGCTACCTATAACCTCGCAGAAACGTAATTTCGATTTATACTTTGTATAGTGCGGGGGTGGATGCAACGTCATGTTGCCCTCGCGGGCAGAAATTTTCCTATTAGACAGCGTAAAAACGTGGGAATAACAACGGGGTTTCCCCGTCGGGAGTGGGTCAAGCGTCACGTTATAAAATTTATTTTTACCAACTTATAACCTCGCAGAACATAATTTCATTATTGCACTTTGTATAGTGCGGGAGTGGATGCAACGTCACGTTGCTAAAGTTTTAATAAAATTCCTATTACTGCGGAAATTGCTATAAAAATTACTGGGTGAAGTTTTGTCTTTTTTAATAAGATAAATATTAACGCTGCTAATAATAAAGCTACTAAATTTTTCCAAGTAAGCACTGCTGATAAAGCTTCAGAAGTAATTTCTGTAAGCTCTGGCAATCCGAAAGTTATTTGAATTATGCTCACTAATGCAACTGCAATCAAGGCTGTGGAAGCCGGTCTTAGTCCTACAAAAGTTGATTTTACAAAACGATTATTTTTGAACTTTTGAAGAAAATGTGCAATTGTCAAAATTATAATAATTGACGGTGTCATAAGACCAAGAGTTGCCACAATTCCACCTAAAATTCCGCTCACATTAAAACCAACGTAAGTCGCCATGTTAAGTCCGATTGCTCCTGGAGTAACCTCAGATACTGCAAACATATCGGACAGAAGCTCTGGAGTAAACCAGCCTGTACGTTGTCCTAAATCTTCTAAAAAGGGGAGAGTTGCAAGCCCTCCACCTATAGCAAACAAGCCAATAAGTGCAAATTCTGCGTATAATAATAAAAGTTCCAATTATTTTTCCCCCTTATTATTTTCATCATCTTTTTTCTTTTCTGTGAAAAAAATCATTCCAACAATTCCTGAAATTACTACTAAAATTACAGGTGAAATATTTGTCAACAAGGAAATTACTAGCACTAAAGCGAAAATAATCCCTGTGATTTTATTTTTGATAGCAGATTTTGCAAGCTTTAAAACTGCAATTAAAACTAGGGAACAAACCGCAACTCTTATCCCCGCAAAAGCGTGTCCAACCATTGGATTATCGGTGAAATTCGTAATAAAAGCTGCAATAATTTCGATAATTACAATGGAAGGGAAGGCAAGTCCTAAAGTAGCGAAAATTCCTCCAAGAATTCCAGCATTTTTATATCCAACAAAAGTTGCAGTGTTTACAGCAATTATTCCAGGAGTACATTGCCCGATTGCGTAATAATCAGTCAATTCTTCTTCTGTTGTCCACTTTTTCTTTGCAGCAACTTCACGTTGTAAAATAGGAAGCATTGCATAACCGCCACCAAAAGTCACAACTCCCACTTTTGCAAAAGTTATAAATAAATCAAAAAGCAGTTTAATTTTATTAATTTTAATCAATCCTCTCAATTTTCCATTATTATAATAAAAAGGACTGAAAAAATCAATCCTTTTTATGTAAAAATTATTTTAATGCTTCTAGTAAAGCTTCTACTTTATCAGTTTTTTCCCAAGCAACGTCCAAATCTTCACGTCCCATATGTCCGTAAGCTGCAAGTTGTCTATATTGAGGTTTTCTTAGGTCTAATGCTTCAATAATAGCTGCTGGGCGAAGGTCAAATACTTTTTGTACCGCTTTTGATAATTTTTTGTTTGAAACAACACCAGTGCCAAAAGTATCTACAAAGATTGAAACTGGGTGAGCTACACCAATTGCATAAGCGATTTCAACTTCACACTTTTTAGCAAGTTTTGCAGCAACAATGTTTTTGGCAACATATCTACAAGCGTACGCCGCACTTCTGTCAACTTTAGTAGGGTCTTTTCCTGAGAAAGCACCTCCACCATGTCTACCGTAACCACCGTAAGTGTCAACAATGATTTTTCTACCAGTAAGTCCGCTATCACCTTGAGGTCCACCGATAACAAATCTTCCAGTTGGGTTTACAAAGTATTTAGTTTCATCGTCAAGGAATTTTGCAGGGATAATTGGTTTAATAACTTCTCTAATAATATCCTCACGAATTTGTTCAAGAGTAATTTTTTCGTCGTGTTGTGAAGAAACAACGATAGTATCAACTCTACTTGGAACTCCGTCAACATACTCGATTGTAACTTGAGTTTTTCCGTCAGGACGAAGGTATGCAAGAGTTCCATTTTTTCTAACTTCAGTTAATTTTCTTGCAAGTTTTTGAGCAAGAGAGATAGGCATTGGCATTAATTCTTCAGTTTCATCACAAGCAAAACCAAACATCATACCTTGGTCGCCAGCACCGATGTCAAACTTGTTTTCTTCACGTCCTTCAAGTGCATTGTCAACGCCCATTGCAATGTCAGCAGATTGTTTGTCAAGTGTTGTCATAACAGCACAAGTGTGTCCATCAAAGCCATATTTAGCTCTATCATAACCGATGTCGATAACAACATCACGAACAATTGATTGAATATCAATAATTGCTTTAGTAGTAATTTCCCCCATACATAAAACCATACCTGTAGTACAGCAAGTTTCACAAGCAACACGGCTCATAGGGTCTTGTCTTAGTAGTTCATCTAAAACTGCGTCAGAAATTTGGTCACAGATTTTATCTGGATGCCCTTCAGTAACTGATTCTGATGTAAATAGATATTTTGCCATAAAAAATCATTCCTTTTCTTTAAAATTAAAATATATGTTTGTATGAATATGTAAAATAAAAAAACAGCACTTCCAAAAAAGAGCTGATTTATAATCTTTATATAAATTCTCATCTTTCGGAATACACCGCTGGAATTGGCACCTTTTTCCAAATTTAAAACGAAATTTAGTTAGGTTGCCGGGCTTCATAGGACCAGTTCCTCAGCCACTCTTGATAAGATATTAAATTTTACTTAAACATTATATACTATATTTTATGATTTGTCAATATATTATCAAATGTTTTTTGTAACAAAATATTAATTTTTTGCTAATTGATTTTTTACTTTAACTTAATATATTTAGTTTTTTTTAATAAAAAAAGTTGAAAAAAATATTAATATATGATATAATATAATTTAATTATGAACAAATTATTTTTATGATAGAAAGTGGGGATTATTATCGAAAACTTTAATAATTTAAATAGCGATGAAAATATTGCTAAAATAAGGGAAATTGTATTGAAAGACAGAATTGATAATTTGCCACTTGCTTATATTCAAACTTTTGGCTGTCAACAAAACTTTTCTGATAGCGAAAAGCTTATGGGATTGATGCTCAAAATGGGTTATCAATATACAAATGATGTAAACTTAGCTGACTGTATAATTTTTAACACCTGTGCAATCCGTGAAAATGCGCAAAATAAAGTTTACGGATATATTGGTGAGCTTTCTCATTTGAAAATGAAAAACCCTAATTTAATAGTTGCAATTGGTGGCTGTATGACTCAACAAGAGGAAGTTATTAGCAAAATTAAAGGCTCTTATCCCTTTGTTGACTTAGTTTTTGGAACTATTTCTTATTATGATTTCCCAAAAATTTTCCTTGAACATTTAACAAAACACAAATCAGTTTATGATAAGAGTGAAAAACAGCATGATATTTTGGAAGATTTTAACGTAAGGCGTGAGGATAATTTTAAGGCGTTAGTGCCAATTATGTATGGTTGTGACAACTTTTGTACATATTGTATCGTACCTTATGTAAGGGGAAGGGAACAAAGTCGTGCCCCTGAAAATATTATTTCCGAGGTAAAACAGTTAGTTTCTGAAGGGTTTAAGGAAATTACACTTCTAGGGCAAAATGTAAACTCTTATAGCTATGGTTTTCCATCTTTGCTTCGTGAAATTGACAAGATTGAGGGAGATTTTAGGATAAGGTTTGTAAGCTCACACCCTAAAGATGCTAGCAACGATTTAATTGACACAGTCATTAATTCTAACAAAATTTGCAAGCATTTACATTTACCATTCCAAGCTGGGAATAATAGGATTTTAGGGCTTATGAATAGAAAATACACTATTGAAGATTATTATAAAATAGTTGATTATGCAAGAAGTAAGTATCCTGATTTTTCATTTTCATCTGATATAATCGTTGGCTTTCCGTCGGAAACTCGTGAGGAGCTTGAGGACACGAAGAAAGCTTTGGAATATGTTAAATTTGATAACTTATTTACCTTTGTTTACTCAAAGAGGACAGGGACAAAAGCTGCTGAATTTGAGGATAATATTTCCGATGATGAAAAGGGAAGATGGCTTCGTGAAATTATTTTGTTCCAAAGGGAGATTGCACATAAGAATTTATCAAGATTTATAGGGAAAGTATGTCGTGTGTTAGTTGATGATATTTCAACTAAAAACGATGGAGTTATTCTAGGGAAAAGTGATGAAAACATCATTGTTGAATTTAAGGGCACATCAGATTTGCTAGGCAAATTTGTTGATATAAAAATCACCGATGCTTTTAACTGGGCATTATTCGGTGAGATTGTCGAATAAAAATTGTTTTTTAAGAAAGAGGTATTTGAAATGGATATTATTTCAAAAGTAAGAGAAATTGGCGTATTAATTCAAGAGGACGAAAGATATAAAGCTTATCACGCTTCAAAAGCTGCTAACGACCTTGATGAAGAATTACAAAATAAAATTGGTGAATTTAACCTTAAGAGAGTTGCTTTAAATAGCGAAATGTCTAAACCTGATGGTTCACAAGAAAAAATTGCTGAATATAACGCTGAAATTAAAGCTATGTACGGTGAAATTATGACTAACCCAAATATGGTTAGCTTTAACAACGCAAAACAAGCTATGGACAGCATGTTAAACCAAATTAATATGGTTATTACAATGTCTGCAAACGGCGAAGATCCAATGACTTGCCCAACTGAACAACCAGCATCTTCTTGTGGTGGAAGCTGTTCTTCTTGTTCAACAGGCTGTAACTAATTTATTATTTTTTCACAAAAAGAGGAGTGTATTTATTTGAAGTTAAAAGAAGCACCATACGATAAATTGTCCCCAATGATGAAGCAATATTATGACATTAAAATAAAAAATATGTCATATATAATTTTCTTTAGACTTGGTGACTTTTATGAAATGTTTTTTGATGATGCTTTAATCATTTCTAAAGAGTTAGAGCTCACTTTAACTGGCCGTGATTGCGGTTTGGGGGAGAGAGTTCCGATGTGTGGTATCCCTTTTCATTCAAGTGAGAATTATGTTAAAAGATTGCTTGAAAAAGGGTATAAAGTCGCTATTTGTGAGCAAATGGAGGACCCAGCTTCTGTAAAAGGCATTGTGGCTCGTGATATTGTAAAGGTTGTAACACCTGGAACTATTACGGAAACTTCATTGCTCGACGATACTTCAAATAATTACATTGCTTCTGTTTATTGCAAAGGTAATGTCTTTTCCATGTGTTTTGCGGACATTTCTACTGGTGAGGTTTGCTTTTTCCAAGGTGAGGACAAATTTATTGAGGACAAAATTATATCCGAATTATCGAGATTTTCTCCTGTGGAAATTTTAATAAGCAAGGATCTTTTGTCAATGAAAAATGTTGCAACTTTTATTAAAACTCAGCTTGCAACTAGTCTCACCTTGCTTGAAGATGAAGAATTTGACTCACAAGGGGATTTGGACGTTATTTTAAGCCAATTTTCCGCTGAAGACTTATCGGAAATAGGACTTGACGCTGAATTTATGGACTTATCTTCTGTTTATTCCTTATTTTTCTATATTAGAGAAACTCAAAGAAACACTTTAAATAGGTTTACAAAAATTTCAGTTAATGACACTGAAACTGTTATGAAACTAGGTTTAACTGCTAGGCGAAATCTTGAACTTTGCGAGAAATTGCAGAATAAAGAGAAAAAAGGCACCCTTTTATGGGTTCTTGACAAAACTTACACTTCTATGGGAAAAAGATTGCTAAAAAATATTATTGAGCAACCTTTGATTGCTCCTGCAAAAATTATTGATAGGCATAATGCTGTGGAAGAAATTATCGCAAACCCAATTTTACACGCGAAAATTACTGAATGTTTGAAGTCAATTTATGACCTTGAACGATTGATGACAAAAGTTATTTATAAGTCTGCAAATCCTCGTGATTTAAAGGCTTTATCTACAACGGCATTGAAATTGCCACATTTAAAAGAGATATTAAGTTTGTTTAGCTCAAAACTTTTGAAAGGGACAAATGAAAAAATTTCCTCTCTTGAAGAAATTTCAAACTTAATTGAAAATGCAATTATCGACGAGCCTCCTGTAAGTTTAAAGGACGGCGGAGTTATTAAAGAAGGTTTTAATGAAGAACTTGACGAACTAACTCATATCGTAAAAAATGGTAAGGGCATTATTGACAAAATTGAAAATGACGAAAGGGAAAAGACGGGTATAAAGAACCTAAAAATTGGCTTCAATAGGGTATTTGGTTATTATATTGAGGTTACAAAATCTTATTACTCCCTTGTTCCTGATACATATATTAGAAAGCAAACTCTTGCTAATTGCGAAAGGTTTATTACAAATGAACTTAAAACTGCTGAAAATTCAATAAGCGGCGCTAGTGAGAGAATTGTTAATCTTGAAAGTGAAATATTCACTGAAATCCGTGATTATATTGCAACTTTGCTTGTAAAAGTGTCTGAAACTGCAACTTCTGTTGCTTTGGTGGACGTGCTTAATTCTTTTGCAAATGTTGCTGTAAACAATAATTATGTGAAGCCTGATGTTGCAATTGACGGAATTATTGAGATAAAAAACGGTCGACATCCTGTGGTAGAATTAATGCTTGAAGGGGAAGATGTTTTTGTTCCAAATGATGCATATTTAGACCTTAATCACAATAAAATGCTTATTTTGACAGGGCCAAATATGTCAGGTAAATCAACATATATGAGGCAAATTGCACTTATAACTTTAATGGCGCAAATTGGTTCATTTATCCCTTGCGAATCGGGGAGAATTTCAGTTGTTGACCAAATTTTCACAAGGGTAGGAGCATCAGATGACCTTACAGCTGGGCAGTCTACTTTTATGGTAGAGATGAGTGAAGTAGCTGACATTGTGAAAAATGCTACTAAAAATAGTCTTGTTATTTTGGACGAAGTAGGACGAGGAACTTCTACTTTTGATGGACTTTCCATTGCCCAATCGGTGTGCGAATTTATTGCAACTAACAAAAATTTAGGGTGCAAAACTTTATTTGCCACCCATTATCACGAATTAATTGACCTTGAAGATAAGTTTCAAGGCGTTAAAAATTATAGTGTTGCAGTTGCAAAAAAAGAAAATGGAATAAAATTCCTTAGAAAAATTGTTCCTGGTGGAGTGGACGAAAGTTATGGAATTGAAGTTGCCAAACTTGCAGGACTTCCTAAGAAAATTATTTCAAGAGCAAATGAGTTGTTAATTCAACTTGAAAATGAACACGCAATTAACCTGAATAAATCTGCTGAAAACAAAGAAAAAAGTCAAATTTCCTTTGAAAAAATAGGAGAAAAAACTTTGAGGGAAAAATTGCTGAAAACTAATGTTGACGAGCTTTCCGACAGTGAAGCTAAAATTTTTCTACGAGAATTAATTGATATGTTATAAATTTAAACAAAAGTGAGTTGAGAGTTTTTGTCTAATAAAATTAAAGTAATGAGTAAACAACTCTCCGAGCTTATAGCGGCTGGTGAGGTGATTGAAAGACCTTCCTCAATAGTAAAAGAATTAGTGGAAAATTCCATTGATGCGGGGGCAACTTCAGTTACAATTGAGATAAAAGAAGGAGGAATTTCCTACCTTAGAATTTCGGATAATGGTTCGGGAATTTCTTTTGAGGACATTCCTACAGCCTTTTTACGTCACGCAACCAGCAAATTATACGAAGAAGATGACCTTGACAAAATATTAACTTTGGGATTTCGTGGGGAAGCTCTTGCTTCAATATCTGCTGTTTCAAAAGTTGATGTTATCTCAAAAAGACGAGAAGATGACTACGGTACTCACTACAAAATCGAGGGAGTTGAGGAAAAACTTCACGAAAAAAGTGGTTGTCCTGATGGAACTACAATTGTTGTAAAAGACTTATTTTTCAACGTTCCTGCACGTTTGAAATTTCTAAAAAAGCCTGTTACTGAGGGGAATGCAATTTCTGCTGTAGTTAATAAATTAGCACTTTCTCACCCTGAAATTTCCTTTAAATATATAAGAGATAACAGGCAAGAATTGCTTACTGCTGGAGATTCTAAGTTGTTTACAGCAATTTATACTGTGCTAGGAAAAGAGCTTGCCACATCGTTTTTGGAAGTTAATTACGAAAATCAGGGGATAAAAGTTACAGGATACATATGCAAACCCACACAAGGGAAGTCAAACAGGGCTTATCAAAACTTTTTTATCAACAATAGGTATGTAAAGTCAAACACCTGTACAGCCGCTTTGGAAGATGGATATAAAAATTCAATCATGGTTGGGAAGTTTCCTTCTTGTGTTTTGAACCTTGAACTTGACCCAGCAATCATAGATGTGAATGTTCACCCTGCTAAGATAGAAGTGCGATTTTCTAGCGAAAAACTTATATTTGACAGTGTTTATTTCGCTGTCAAAAACGCTCTTTTAAAGGAAGATAGACTGCAAGAATTTAAAATTGATAATAAAGAAAAATTTACAAGAGAGAGTTTATACACACCTCCTCAGCCAATGTCTGTAAAGCAGACAAGCTTTACACATTTAGTTGATAATTCTGTTCCAAAAACTCCAGTTGATACAATCAAAAAGCAAGTTTTTGAGGAAAAAGTTACAAATGAAAAGGTTTTTCTCGATAAAAAAGATGTTAAAATCGAACCTGTTGAACCTATTGTAATTCCTAAAGAAAATCCTTATAAAAAATATAATTTATATGACGAAATTGAAAATCCTGTAAAAATAGTTGAAGAAAATAAAGTTGACATTTCAAAAGATGTGAACTTGCAAAGCACTAAGAGTTTACAGGATTTAGTTAAGAAAGAAAGTCTTCCTGATGAAAAAAAAGAGTTCAAATATTTAAATCAAAAATCTTTTGAAAAGAAAAGAACGGAAGTTATAGTTGAAGAAGCGCCGAAAAATCCTTATGAAAATTTCAAAGTTATGGGGGAAATTTTTTCCACTTATATTTTAGTTGAAGTTGCTGAGGAGTTAATTTTGGTGGATAAACATGCCGCTCATGAACGAGTTTTGTTTGAAAAAATTATCGCTCAAAATGAAAAACTTGACTGTCAAATGCTGATTTCGCCTTTGGAAATTACTTTGACTTTTGAGCAAACAGCCGCTTTAGAAGAGTGTTCTGACCTAACGGAAAAGTTAGGTTTTATCCTTGAATTTGACAAAAACACAGCTATAATTAAAGGAATTCCCCTTTTGATTGGGGACAGCGACCCTGTTGAACTGGTAATTGAACTTAGCGAAGATTGCCTTGTTAACAAGTCAAAGCCTACTGTACACTTTTTTGATGATTTATTTCATTCAGTGGCTTGCAAGTCCGCAATTAAGGGTAATATTAAGTCGGAAATAAAAGAGCTTGAAAAATTGGTTGAATTAGTTTTCAAAGACGACAAAATTCGCTATTGTCCGCACGGGCGACCTGTTATGATAAAGTTGTCCCGAAAAGAGCTTGAAAAACAGTTTTTTAGAACCCTTTAATATACTATTTTCAAGAAAGGAAATTTTTGTGGAAAAAAAGAAGATAATTGTAATAACTGGACCAACTGCTTCGGGAAAGACTGCACTTTCTATTGCTCTTGCAAGAGCTTTTAACGGCGAGATAATTTCCGCTGATTCAATGCAAATTTATGAGGGAATGGACATTGCCACAGCAAAGCCAACCGCCGACGAAATGGGTGAAATTCCGCATCATTTAATAGGTTTTGTGCCTAATGACAGAAATTTTTCAGTGTCCGATTATGTTTTAATTGCAAGAAAAAAAATAGATGAAGTTTTAAGTCGTGGAAAAGTTCCTTTTATTGTAGGTGGGACGGGGCTTTACATAAACTCTTTGATTGATAATGTGAATTTTGACCGAACTGACGGAAATCCACTTGTTCGTGAAAAATATTTTGCTATTGCAAAGGAAAAAGGGAATGAGTTTCTTTGGGAAATGTTAAATGAAGTTGACCCTAAAACGGCTTCTGAGCTGCATTTTAATAATTTAAACAGGGTTGTTCGTGCTTTAGAAGTTTATGAAGTTACTGGGAAAACTATTGCATTGTGCAAAGAAGAAAGTTTGCTCGAAGAAAGCCCTTATCAACCTTATATTATCGGGCTAAATTACCGTGATAGAGAAGTTCTTTATGATAGAATTAATAAACGTGTAGATTTAATGATTGAAAATGGCTTGCTTGAAGAAGGAAAAGCAATTTTTGACAGAGAGAATTTAAAGACTGCAGTGCAGGCAATTGGCTATAAAGAGTTAATACCTTATTTTAGTGGTGATGACAATTTAGACAAATGTGTCGAGGTTTTAAAGATGCAAACTAGGCGATATGCTAAAAGGCAATTGACTTGGTTTAGGCGAGATGAACGTGTAAACTGGATTTATTTAGATGATTTTGACAGAAATGACGAAATTTTGTTAAATATTAAAATAAATATAGAAAAATTTTTCAATTTGTGTTAAAATGTATTTATATAGATTTTAGAATATGAAAGGCGGTCGTAGCAATGATTAAAAATATAAATCTTCAAGATATTTTCTTGAATCAATCGAGAAAAGAAAAAGTAATGGTAACAATCTATTTAACAAATGGCTTTCAATTCAAAGGAACAGTAAAAGGATTTGACAATTATGTTGTAATTCTTGACTGTGAAGGTAGACAGAATTTAGTTTATAAGCACGCAATATCAACAATTGTGCCTCTTAAACCTGTCAACTTTTTTGATGAGGGAAATGACATTTAAGTACAGTTTTTAGAAAGGTTTGATACTTAAAAATGAATTCTTTTTTGATTAAGGCTTTGATTGTATTTTTGTCACTTTTTGCAATAATTATGGCTTTTAGTCAGATTGCTTTGAATTCTCAAAGAGAGCCTTTAACTAGAGAAGCAAGTTTTATTACAGTTAGTGATACTGTTGATTTTAACTTTTTCTTTGTGAGAGATGAAATCCCTTTGATGAGTAATATGCTTATTGAGTCCAGTGATGCAGTTTCTTACTTAAAAGAAAATGGTAGTAAGATTGAAAAAAATGGGGTAGTTGCTGAAATTTACAGCAGTGAATCTGATATTATTAATAGTCAAAAACTTGAGGAACTTGATGAAGAAATTGAGTTGCTTGAGAAAATGATTAACCCAGGGCTTGAAATTTCTGCTCAACCAGAATTCGTTTTGGAGCAAATCGAAGTTTCTTATTCTGAATTACATTTTAGTATGGAAGATGGGGATTTTGATAAAGTTGAGGAAACAAAGGCAGAACTTGCTTTCTTGTTTAGTGTGTACAACCTTTTAACCAACACTGAAGAAGACGATGCTTTTTCTGAAAAAATTGCTTCGTTGGAGCTTGCAAGGATAGATCTTTCTTCATATATTTCGCCACCTACCGACTATGTGCGTTCCGGTGCTGGGGGATACTATATTTCTTATGTTGATGGATATGAAAGTGTACTTACTTATGAGAATTATCAAGATTTAACTTATGATGAAATTGTCCAAATTATAGATGCTGAAATTGTAAACAATTATGATGTTGTTGGGAAAATTTCTGATACTTATGAGTCAAAAATTGTTGGAATTGCTGACACTATTGCTTCGGAAATTCAAAGTGATAATCTAAAAATACAACTTGAAAACTCTACAACAACATATCCTGTGACTATTGACAAAAGTGCTGATGTAGCTGGTGAAAAGCAGTGTGTTTTAAACCTTACGCTCGATTTTTTTAATGAAGAAATTGCTAGAAATCGTGTTGTAAACGGACATTTAATCTATAACGAATACTCGGGAATTGAGGTTCCAAGGACAGCTATTAGATTTAAAGATGGGATTCGTGGAGTTTACATTCTTGATGAAGAAAGAGTGCTGTTTAAGAAAATTGACCCTATTTATGAAGGTGAAGATTTTGTAATTTCAGCTGATAATAAAGACAGTAATTACTTAGCTCTATATGACCAAATTTTACTTGAGGAGGTTGAGTATTATGAATCAACTGGGCAAATCACAGAACCCGTTGAATCAGATCAATCTTCAGCAGATTAAAGACAATTATGATAGGATAATTAACGATGTTGAAGAATGTAAAATAAAGAATAATATTGATTATGACATTAATATTATGGCGGTGACAAAAACTGTTGCTCCCGAAATAATTAATTTTTCTATAGATTGTGGAATAAAATTGCTTGGCGAAAATCGTGTGCAAGAATTTTTATCTAAAAAAGATGAGTATAAAAATGCAGATGTACATTTTATTGGCGGATTGCAAACTAATAAAGTAAAATATATAGTTAATGATGTTTCGCTAATTCAATCTGTGGATAGTGAACGTTTGGCAGTTGAAATTGATAAGCAAGCTAAAAAGAATAACAAAATTATGGATATTTTAGTTGAAATTAATCTTGGGGAGGAAATTTCTAAGGGTGGCATTTTAACTAAAGATACACATGAATTTATTGAAAAAATATGCAATTTAGATAATTTGAGGGTAAAAGGGCTAATGGCTATACCGCCAATTAATGCAAAAGAAGAAATTTATTTCAAAATGAAGCAACTAAGTATTGACATTCTTGCAAAAAAATATGATAATGTTAGTATGGACTTTTTATCTATAGGTATGTCGGGTGATTATTTGACTGCTATAAAAAATGGTTCTAACTTAATAAGAATAGGCTCCTTACTTTTTGGGGCAAGAAATAAATAAATGGAGGGAAAATAAATGAGCGTTGTTAAAGGATTAAAAAATTTATTTGTTGGTGGCGAGGACGAAGAATATTACGACGACGAACCTGTTGTTGAAGAACAAATTACTAGTGAAATTTCTGATAGAGAGGCAATTACAGCAAGAATTAAAAATATTCAATCTAATAGTTCTGTGCAAATTGTACTTGCAAGACCTTCTGATTTTGGCGAAGTTAAGGCTATTGGTGATGATTTAAATGCGGGTAAAACTGTACTTTTAAACCTTGAAACCGTAAATGCTAACGAAGCACAAAGAATTCTTGACTTTTTATCAGGAGTAGCGCATGCTAACGAAGCTGAAATGAAAATTATGGCACAAAAAACGTATGCTTTTATGCCTAAAAACGTAGGTTTTTCAGGGGTAGATCTAAGTGACGAAGTTGAGAGCGAATCTTATAGTTTCAATGACTTTTAAGATACCCACTTTACCTGATTTAAAAGAGGAAGACAAGTTGTTTTTTAGAAGGATAATTGATTTAATCAACATTTCTGAGAAACAATATTCCGTTAAATTTTCGCATTTTCTTGATGAAAGGCAATGCGAAATCCTTATGCAGTTTTTTACGTTGAACAATTTTCGGAATTTTAAACTTTATGGTGGATTTGAAAATTCTAAACGAAAAATTGTAAAAATATATCCTTATGATGACTATATTGAAGATGATGAGTTTGTTGATTTTCCTTTTGTTGCTTTAAAAGTTAAACATCGTGAAGTTGATAAGCTTTCACATAGAGATTTTTTAGGCTCGTTAATGGCTTTTCAAATTAAGAGGGACTTTGTTGGAGATATAGTATCAACAGATGGATATGCAATTATTTATATTTATGACACAGTGGCTGAAATGATACTAAACGGACTTACAAAAGTAGGTCGTGTTGGCGTAAAAGTGTCGATTTTTGACGAAATATTTTTAGGACAAGAGCAAGTGTATAAAGAAATTAGGGGAAGTGTTGCTTCACTTCGTCTTGACTGTATTCTTTCTCTTGCCCTTAATTTGAGTAGGGAAAAATCTTGTGCATTGATTAAAAATGCAGGAGTAGATGTTAATTATCGCCTTATTAATAATGCAAGCGTTCAACTTAAAGATGGGGACAAGTTTTCCTTACGTGGTTACGGAAAATTTATCTTTGACGGGGTAGTTGGTACTTCAAAAAAAGGCAGATTTCAAATTTTAGTTAAAAAGTTTATTTAATTATTATAAAAAGAATTGAAAGGAAATGAGTTAAAGATGTTAAATATTTCAGCCATAAAAAATCAAAGATTTACGAGGGTTTCTCGTGGATATAGCCCTGAAGAAGTTGATGCATTCATGCACAATTTAATAGCAGAAGTAGATGTTTTAATTAAGGAAAATAACGAGAGCGAACAAAAAATAATTAAACTCGTTGAAAAGATTGAACAATATAGAGAAGACGAAGAAGCTATCAAAAGTGTGCTTCTTACTGCTCAAAAACAAAGTGTGAAAATCATTGCTCAAGCTGAACAAGACGGAAAAGCTATCATCGATAGTGCTACAATTCAATCAAGAAAGCTTGCAATTTCAATTAAAGAAGAATACAATGAGGAAGTTATTAAGTTAAGACGTTTAAAAGAAGAAGTTTCTGACTTTAAAACAACTTTAACTGAACTTTATAATAAGCAGTTACGTTTGATTATGGAGCTTCCTGATGTAGATGACGATGATGATGACTTACAACTTTCAACTGAGTTCAATATGTCATACGACTTGACTCCTGACGAATATGCTTATAACAGCGACGATGTTGGAATGGAAGCTGCACAACTTGGCACTGACGAACAAAATGATGCTGAGGAAGTTTTCACTTATGAAAGCACTCCTATTGATACAGGAGCAACTGTTGAAGCTAGCGAAAAAAACAACCCTGAAATGCCTGCTTTTGTTCAAAGCCCTTATAATTTCTCCGATGTTCAACAATTTTCCGGTGGAAATTCTAACGGTACAGTTTACTATAATTCACAAGAAACTAAATATAGTCCTTCTGACTCACGTTTTGGCGAATTGAAGTTTGGCAATAATACGAATAAATAACTTTTTTGGAGGATAAATGCTGATAATTTCATTAATTGTTGCAGTTGTTTTAGTTGTGGTTGACCAAATTATCAAGGTGATTGTTGATTTAAATATGGAACTTGGGCAGGTAATTCCTGTTATTAAATTTGGTGAAAACGAAATTTTTAACTTAAAATATGTTTTAAATGACGGTGCGGGTTTTAGCCTTTTTGGCGGACAAACTATATTTTTAATTTTAACGACTTCACTTTCTTTGATTGCTGTGCTAGTCTTTATGATTAAATTTGCACCTAAAAATAAAATATTATTTACTGCACTTACTCTGGTATTAGCTGGAGGACTGGGAAATTTAATTGACAGAATTTTCCGTGACGGACTTGTAATTGACTATATTGAAGCTGGTTTTATCAATTTCCCAATATTTAATTTTGCTGATATTTGTGTAGTTTTTGGTGTTGGATTTTTATTAGTTTGGTATATTCAAACTGAAATTGCGGAATACAAAGCGAAAAAAGCAAAAGAAGTTGAAAAATTACAAGCAGAAAGCGAAGATAATGGATAATATTTATATTTGTGATGAAAACTCAGTGGGGGAGAGAATTGATAAATGGCTTATTACAAAAGAGCCGAATATTACTCGCTCTAACCTACAAAAATTAATTGAAAGTGGCAGTATTACTGTTAATGGGAAAGCTGTTGCTAAAAATTATAAATTAAGGCTTAATGATGAAGTGGGAATTGTTATTCCTGAACCTGTAGAGCTTGATGTTGAACCTGAAAATATTCCTATTGAAATTGTTTATGAGGACGATGATTTAGTCGTTGTTAATAAACCAAAAGGAATGGTTGTTCACCCTGCTGCTGGAAATTTAAATGGAACTTTAGTTAATGCTTTACTTTATCACTGTAAAGGAAAACTTTCTGGGATAAATGGAGTAATCCGTCCTGGAATTGTACATAGAATTGACAAAAATACGACTGGATTATTGATTGTTGCTAAAAATGACAATGCTCATGTTAGACTAGCTGCTCAAATAAAAGCGCACACTGTAACTCGCGAATATCACGGAATTCTTTGCGGACGTATTAAAACCGATGAGGGAAGAATTGATGCTCCAATCGGACGAGATAAAATGGACAGAAAAAAAATGCGGGTAACTGACCACAATTCTAAGGAAGCAATTACTGACTATGAAGTTCTTGATTTATTCGAGAAAAATAGCTACGTTAAGTTTAATTTGCACACTGGACGAACTCACCAAATTAGAGTTCACTGTGCTTATATAGGTCACCCTATTTATGGTGATGACGTTTATGGTAAAGGGATTAAAAGCACTAATGGACAATGTTTACATGCAAAGAAAATTGGCTTTATTCACCCAACCACTGAGGAATATTTGGAATTTGACAGCGAATTGCCAGAATATTTCTCTAAAATTTTACGAGGTATGAAATAATTTTTGAAAGGATTTGAATTATATGGATTTAGCACGCAAAAATGAGCTGGAAATTATAGCTTGCAAAGTGCGAATGGGAGTTATTGAGGGCGTATTCAATGCGAAGTCTGGACACCCAGGAGGTTCTTTGTCAATATCTGACTTACTTACATATCTTTACTTTGAGAAAATGAACATCGACCCTAAAAACCCAAAAGATGAGGGGAGAGATAGACTTGTTTTATCCAAAGGGCATTGTGCACCAGGTTTATATTCAGTTTTGGCTCAAAGAGGATTTTTTGACCCTGAATTGCTTAAAACTCTAAGAAAAGTTGGTTCTATCCTTCAAGGACACCCTGATATGAAAAATGTTCCTGGTGTTGATATGTCAACTGGTTCTTTAGGACAAGGTATTTCCGCAGCTTGTGGAATGGCTTTATCCGCAAAAATTACTTCAGCAAAAAATAAAGTTTACTCAATTCTTGGTGACGGCGAAATTCAAGAAGGACAAGTTTGGGAAGCTGCTATGTTTGCTGCTCACAATAAACTTGACAACCTGGTTGCAATTGTTGACAACAACGGCTTGCAAATTGACGGAAAAATTACTGATGTTTGCTCACCTGAACCTATTACAGATAAATTTGCTGCTTTTGGCTGGCACGTTATAACAATGGACGCACATGACTTTGATTCAATTGAAAAAGCTTTTGATGAAGCTGCTACTGTAACTGGAAAACCTGTTGCTATAATTCAAGCAAGCACAAAAGGTAAAAATATCTCATTTATGGAAAACAAGGCTTCTTGGCACGGTTCTGCTCCTAATAAAGAGCAATACGACATTGCAATGACTGAATTAAATGCAAGACTTGCTGAATTGGAGGTTAAGTAAGATGGCTGATGTAATTAAAAAAGCGACTAGAGATAGTTATGGTGAGGCACTTGCTGAACTATCAAAAGAATATAAAGAATTAGTGGTTTTAGACGCAGATTTAGCTGAAGCAACAAAAACTGCAAAGTTTAAAGCTGCTTGCCCAGAAAGATTTTTCGACTGTGGAATTGCCGAAGGGAATATGATTGGTGTAGCGGCAGGACTTGCGGCGACTGGATTAATTCCATTTGCTAGCTCTTTTGCAATGTTTGCAGCTGGACGTGCATTTGAACAAATTAGAAACTCTGTTGGTTACCCTAAGCTAAATGTTAAAATTGGCGCTACTCACGCTGGTATTTCAGTTGGTGAAGACGGCGCTTCTCACCAATGTAACGAGGATATTGCATTAATGCGAACTATTCCTGGTATGGTTATTCTAAACCCTGCTGATGACGTTGAAGCAAAAGCTGCTGTACGAGCTGCTATTGAGCACAAAGGCCCAGTTTACCTACGTTTTGGTAGACTTGCTGTCCCTGTGATTAACGATAATGCTGACTATAAATTTGAAATTGGAAAAGGTATTACTTTGAGAGATGGTACCGACATTACATTAGTTGCAAGCGGACTTATGGTGAACGAAGCTTTGATTGCTGCTGATTTACTTAAAAAGGACGGAATTCACGCTCGTGTAATTAATATCCACACTATTAAGCCAATTGACAAAGATATTATAATTAAAGCGGCTAAGGAAACAGGAAAAATTGTAACTATTGAAGAGCACAGTGTAATCGGTGGACTTGGATCTGCTGTTTCTGAAGTAGTT
The DNA here is from genome assembly GCA_964370845.1 of uncultured Oscillospiraceae bacterium. Classification (GTDB taxonomy): domain Bacteria; phylum Bacillota; class Clostridia; order Oscillospirales; family Ruminococcaceae; genus CAYJLB01. The sequence goes on along the minus strand of CAYJLB010000013.1, from coordinate 23,693 downwards.
TGTGAAAATTGTCCAGTTCCAGTGTTTAAAATTGGTATGAATGATGAATTTGGTCAATCAGGTCCAGCACTTGAATTACTTGAACATTACGGTTTAACAAGTGCAAGTATCGTTAAAAAAGTTAAGGAAGTAAATAGCTCAACTTTCTTTCAATATTAAAATTTAGAATAAATGAATAAAGGGACATTTCCGTCAAATTGGCGGTTTTTGTCCCTTTTTTAGTTCAAATATAGAAAATTTTTTCATATATATTAGTAAAATAAATTATGAAAAGAGATTTTTATGCGAGCTTATAGAAAAATGAAAAAGTGCAAAAAATATTTTTTATCAATTTCATGTTTAATGATAATTGGATTGATCTTAGTAGATTTAAGGCTTAGGCCAATAATTTATAAGGTTAGTAGTTATCAAAGTCAAAATTTTGCGCAAAGTTTGATTGCTGAAAATATTAGTGAAGAAATGATGTTTAACAATTTTACTTATACAGATTTTGTTGTTATTACAAGGGATTATTCTGAGAAAATTTCTTCTGTTGAAATGAATATGCCTGTGATAAATGACCTTTATAATTCCCTTACTAATTCGCTAAATGACGAATTTTTTTACCTAAAAACAATGGATTTAGAGATACCTTTGGGGACTTTGACTGGTTATGATTTTTTTTATGGGAGAGGTCCCACTTTAAACTTTAAATTAGACCCAGTGGGAAAAATTATCACTAATATTGAAAGCAAAATTACTTCGGTTGGAATAAATCAAACTTTGCACGAAATAATTTTAACAGTGGATTTTGAAATGAACTCAATAATTCCAGGTTTTTCTCAAACCGTAAATTCTTCTGCTGATTATATTTTAGCCTCAACAATTATTGTAGGTGAAATTCCTGAAAGCTATTTTGACATTGGAACATTATTTGAATAGACCGCACTAAAAGAAAGGAATCCTATTTATGGATAAAAATATTGCTGAAAATAGAATAAAATCCCTAATTGCGCAGATTAACGAGCATAATATTTTGTATTATGACAATGATAATCCTAGCATTAGTGACTTTGAATATGATAAATTAATGAGTGAATTAAAGGCTTTAGAGGAGGAATTTCCTGAGTTTAGTCATGAAAATTCACCAAGTAAAAAAGTTCACGGCGAAGTAAAATCTTCCTTTGCGAAAGTTGAACATATTGTTCAAATGGGGAGTTTGCAAGATGTATTTGAATACTCACAAATTGAAGATTTCATAAGAAAATGTAAGGAAGTAAACCCAGCTGTAACCTTTGTTTGTGAGCGTAAAATTGATGGGCTTTCAGTTTCACTAGAATACGAAAATGGAATTTTTACCCGTGGTTCAACCCGTGGCGATGGTTTTGTTGGAGAAGATGTTACTGAAAATTTGCGAACTATAAAAAATATTCCTAAGGAATTAACGGAAAAAATCCCTTATTTAGAAGTTCGTGGGGAAGTTTTTATGCCAAGGAAAGTTTTTTTAAACCTTATTAAAGAACAAGAAGAAAACGATGAGCAAGTTTTCAAAAATCCACGGAATGCTGCTGCTGGCTCATTAAGGCAAAAGAAATCCTCAGTAACACGAAAGAGAAAACTGGATATTTTTATTTTCAACATTCAACAAATTATCGGAAAAGAAATTTTAACTCACGGAAGCTCCCTTGAGTTTTTGGCTGAACTAGGACTTAAAGTTTCGCCAGAGTTTAAACGATTGACCACTTATGATGAGGTTATCAAAGAAATTGAATTTATCAAAGAAAATCGTGATAATTTTTCCTATGAAATTGACGGAGTGGTTATTAAAGTTGACGATTTAGCAACTAGAGAGCTTTTAGGGAGTACTGCGAAAAGTCCAAAATGGGCTGTTGCTTACAAATACCCACCCGAAGAAAAGGAAACCATCTTAACTGATATAGAAGTAAATGTGGGGCGAACAGGTGCAATTACACCTGTTGCAATTTTTCAGCCTGTGTTCCTTGCGGGCACGTCCGTTTCTCGTGCAGTTCTTCATAATCAAGATTTTATTAATGAAAAAGAAATTGCGGTAGGGGACACAATTATCGTGAGAAAAGCTGGTGACATAATCCCAGAAGTTGTTGCTGTAAAAGAACATTGCGGCAATGAAATATTCAAGCTTCCTGAAAAATGTCCAATTTGTGGCACTAAGTCCGTTAAATTCGAAGATGAAGCGGTTATTCGTTGTCCAAATATGAATTGTCCTATGCAACTTCAACGTAATATTATTCACTTTGCTTCAAAAGTTGCAATGAACATTGACGGACTTGGAAAAGCTATTGTAAAGCTTTTGCTTGATGAAAAAATGATTGCTTCCGTTGCAGATTTATATATTTTAACAAAAGAACAAATTTTGACATTAGAGGGATTTAAGGAAAAATCCGCTGACAATCTAATTAATGCTATTGAAAATTCAAAAGGAAATACTTTGGACAAGCTTTTGTTTGGGCTTGGAATAAAGGGGATTGGCTCCGCATCTGCAAAATTATTGTGTGAAAAATTTGGTAGCTTAGATGTGATTATGAAGGCTGATGTAGAAGAAATTTCTGCAATCGACGGATTTGGCGACATTATGGCAAAAAGCGTTTACACATCTCTCCGCGAGCCTCATCGAATTGAATTAATTGAAAGATTGAAAGAATATGGTTTGAATACTGAGTTCAAAAAGGATATAATTGATAATAGATTTGAGGGTTTAACTTTTGTTTTAACAGGGACTTTATCTCAGTTCAAACGTGAAGAAGCTAAGGCTTTAATTGAAAAATTTGGTGGAAAAACTTCATCTTCAGTTTCAAAGAAAACAAGTTATGTTTTAGCAGGGGAAGAAGCAGGAAGTAAACTTGATAAAGCAAATTCTTTAGGTGTTAAAGTTATCACTGAAGATGAATTCGCACAAATGATAGCGTAATATATACTAATATTTTGTTTAAAACGCTGTATTTAATTTTTGCTATTGACATTTTATGGGTATAGTGTTATACTCTTATTAGTAATTAATCTTAATAAAGAAAAATTACTAATATATTAAATTTTCATTAACAATTGTTAAAATTGTTTTGACTTTTTATCAATGTAGAGAATTATTGTGAGGAGATGATTGTTATTAGTGTAAGTAGACGTTCCACATTACAAAAGACTATAATTTTTGACACAGTGATAAATATGAAGTGCCACCCAACCGCTGACGAAATTTACAGTGAAATAAATAAAAAATTTCCTAACATAAGTAAAGGTACAGTTTATAGAAACTTGTCTTTGCTTTCAAGTGAAGATAAAATTTTGAAGATTTCAGTGCCAAATGCTCCCGATTGCTACGATTTTAATTTATCAAAACATTATCATCTAAAATGTCAAAAATGTGGAAGAATTTTCGATGTTAAAGGACCAACGGTTGATATTTCACAGTTTACTGGTGAAAATGAACATATTATTTATGACTACATTTTGTTGTTTAACGGAGTTTGCAACGGGTGTAACAAGGAGGGTGATATAGTTGGACAATAGCGCTATTAATAAAGTTAGTTATGGGCTTTATGTCTTAACTACAAATGACGGACAAAAAAATAATGGTTGTATAATTAACACGGTTATGCAAATAACTAGTTTTGAGCCATTCCATTTTGTAGTAAGTGTAAACAAAAATAACTATAGCCACGAAACTATTCAAAAAACTAAAAAATTCAATGTTTCAGCATTAAATACTGACACAATATTTGATGTAATTGAAAGATTTGGATTTCATAGTGGCAGAGATACTGACAAGTTTGACGGATACAAGTACAAAGTAGCTGAAAACGGAATTGCATATCTTGAACAATATTGCAACTCATATTTTTCATTCGATGTATTGGAAGAATTTGATTTTGGTTCACACACTGTTTTCAAAGTTTTACTTGTTGACGCAAAACAATTTAATGACAAAGAGAGTTTAACTTATTCTTATTATCACAAACATATTAACCCTAAAAATAAAATTGCTAAAGAGAATGAAGGAAAAGGGTATATGTGTACAATTTGTGGGTATATTCACGAGGGAGAGGAACTCCCAGATGACATCGTATGTCCGTTGTGCTTACACGGTGCAGCTGATTTTATAAAACTATAATTATTATGACAAGGAGAAATTAACATGAATTTAAAAGGAACTAAAACTGAACAAAACTTAATGACTGCTTTCGCTGGAGAAAGCCAAGCTAGAAACAAATACACATATTTTGCATCTGTTGCTAAAAAAGAGGGTTACGAACAAATCGCTGAAATCTTCTTAAAAACTGCTGCTAATGAAAAAGAACATGCTGAACTATGGTTTAAAGCTCTTGGTGAACTTGGTACTACTGCTGAAAACCTTGCTGCTGCTGCAAATGGTGAAAACTACGAGTGGACTGATATGTACGCTGAATTTGCTAAAGTTGCTGAAGAAGAAGGTTTCCCAGCACTTGCTGCTAAATTTAAAGCAGTTGGCGTTATTGAAAAAGCTCACGAAGAAAGATACCGTGCACTTCTTAAAAACGTTGAAATGCAACAAGTTTTCGAAAAAGCAGAAGAAACTATGTGGGAATGTCGTAACTGTGGACACCTTGTAATGGGCAAAAAAGCTCCTGCAGTATGTCCAGTATGTGTTCACCCTCAAAGCTACTTTGAAGTGAGAACAGAAAACTATTAATAGATTTTTAGTTGAATTTTACCATATAAAAAAGGCTTTAGATTAATTTCTAAAGCCTTTTTTCATTAAATAGATACACTTTTTAAATAAGAACCAAGTTTTTTATCATCATTTCTAATATGGGTTAAAAGAGCTGCAACTGCTAAATTAACTTGATTAAGAGTGCGAATATTTACACCATTATTTTCTAAATCAATTAAAATCATATTTAATCTTTCTTTGTAATTAGAATGAAAAACTTTGTGATTATCAATATCCGGATAATTTGCAACCATTTGTAATCTTTCTTCATCGGAAAAATGTTTGTCCACATACTCAATTAAAAAAGACATGGTGGAAACAACGGTATCACGACCTTTTCCTACTGAACAAGCCTCAAACAATTCATTTGCAATTCTAAACAACTCTTTATGCTGAGTGTCAATAATTTCATTACCAGTTACATATTTTTCAGTAAATTCGTATTTCATAGATACTCCTCTTTCTTTAAATAAGTTTAATATTATATTAACACATAATTCAATTTTTTTCAATATAATAATGTATAAATAAATACTAAAAATATCGAGAATTTTAACAAATATATAAAACAATTTAAGTTTATATATAAAAAATGACATAAATACTTGAAAAAAGTTTAATTTATGTTATAATTATAATGTTGGATTAATAAAGAAAATAACGAAAGGATAGATAATTTATATGGAACCTAATAAATATCAAGCCCCTGCTGCGGAAAAGGTACTGGAAATTTTGGAGCTTATGGCTAATAACAATCGCAGTTATACTGTGACAGAAATTGCCAATGAACTAAATTTTTCTGCAAACTCTGTGTTTAGAATTTTCGCTGAAATGGAAAGAAAACAATATGTTATAAAAGATGTTACTAATTCAAGTTATGAACTTACACCTAAAATTTACTATATAGGAAGCTCAATTAAAGATAGATTTAACTTTGTTTCCACCGCAAAACCTTATATGAAAGAATTGTCAAAATTAATTGGAGAAACTGTTGTTCTTACTATTTTAGATGAAAATAAACGTACATTTGTAGTTGACCAAATTGAAAGTTCAAATCCTATTAAATGCTCATCAACCATTGGACTTTCCTATGATTCTTATATTTCTTCAATGGGTAAAGCAATGCTTGCTAACCTTTCTGATGTTGAAATTGAAGATTACTTAAACACAAATGATTTTGCCAAAAAAACTGAAAGCACAATCACGACTAAGGAAGCTTTTAGAGATGAGTTAAAAATAACTAAGGAAACTGGTATTGGATATGACCGTGAAGAATCTATTCAAGGTCTTGTTTGCTGTGCGTCACCAATTTTTTCTGCTGGACGAAAATTAGTTGGTGCTATTGGAATTACTGGACTTTCTTTTAGAATTAGCGATACTTTGGAAGAAAGTGCTTTAATTATAAAAGAAGTAGCTGCAAAACTTTCTAATGCTTTGGGTTATGTTGAATAAATAGCCAATTTTGAAAGGTCTATATAAATAATGAAAAAAATTGATAAAAAAAAGATTATATCAGACATAATTGTAATAATTCTTTCTATAATTTTTATTTTTGCGGGGCAAATTATTTCTCCGTATCAAAGTGGTGAGGAAAGCATTAACGCTATTACAGCTGAAGTTATAGAAATAATTGAGGTAAATGAAACGGAATACACTTTTGCGGAAGATGTTGTTTCTGTGCAAGTTATTTTTAAAGGAAAACTTACATCAGGCGAAAATTCTGGAGAAATTCATACAATGGAACAATACATTGATGGAATGTATTTCCCTCAACCAAAACAAATTGCTAATGGTGATAATATTATTGTTAGCTTTGTGGAAAATGTTGACGCTGAATTAGAAGGAAAATATAGTTTTGTAAGCCATAATAGGAGTAATATTTATCTACTTTTAATTGGTGCATTTATTTTAATTGTAGTATTAATTGGACGTGGTAAGGGTCTATCTACACTAATATCCTTAGGATTTACCATTGCTTCAATATTTTATGTGTTTATTCCGTCCATTTTGTTTGGAAAAAATGTTTACATCACTACAATTGCAGTAGGGATTTTTATAATTTTTATGAGTCTAAGCCTTATTAACGGCTTTAACAAAAAAACATTTTGTGCAATTTTTGGTAATTTAGGTGGAGTTGCGCTTTCGGGAATTTTGGCAATAGTTTTTAGCAGAATGCTTAATATTACAGGGATTACTGACCAAGATTACATCTTCTTACATTATCTTGAAAATGGTGTAGCTATTGATTTAATTGCGGTAGTTTGGGCTGGAATAATGATTGGTTGTTTGGGTGCTGTTATGGACGTTTCAATGTCTATTGCCTCGGCAATGTACGAGCTTTCCGAAAACATGGATAATAAATCTTATTCAAAGCTTGTTAAATCGGGAATGAATATTGGTAAAGATGCAATTGGAACAATGACTAACACATTAATACTTGCATATGTTGGTGGTTCACTCGCAATAATTTTACTTTTTACAGCTTATAATCGAGATTTTATTTACTTAATAAATCTTGAAATGATAACTGTTGAAATATTAAAATCAATCGTAGGTAGTATGGGTATTCTATTCGCTTTACCTGTTACTGTTTTACTTTCTGCCCGTGTTTATTGCGGTAAAAAAAGTAAAAAAGTAGAAGTGGTTGAAGAAGTAGAAGAAATTAAAACTACTGAAGTTGAAAATGAAAAAGAATAGTTTTTATACTCGAAAGGAAGAAAATTAGTGAAGTACAAATTAATCGCACTTGACCTAGACGGAACGCTATATAATAGTAAAAAAGAGATTACACCAAAAACAGTTGAGGCGTTGAAAAAAGCTCAAGACTTAGGTGTACACGTTATTTTGTCCTCCGGACGCTCACATTCAGGAATTATGGACGCTGCTAAAGCTATAAATTTGCCAAATTATACAGGTTATATTTCAGCATTTAATGGCGGTAAAGTTGTTGATGTAAAAACTGGGGAAATTCTCTTGGAAAAACACATTAAACATAATGATGTTGAAGAAATTTACAAACTTTCAAAAACGCATAAAACTAATATTTTAGTTTACATTGATGAAGAAATTTATTCTGAATTTCGTGATGAATATATTGACCTTGAGCAAAAAATTAACAGGGTAAAATATAATGAAGTTCCAAATTTGCTCGAAGTGATAAATAAAGATGTTCCTAAGTTTATTTTGCTTGAAAGTGGGGATTATTTAGACACTGTTGAACCCGCAGTACAAGAGCAATTAAAAGGCAGATTTTCAGTTTCAAGGTCGGAACCTTTCTTCCTTGAAGTAATGCCATTTGGTATTGATAAAGGGACTTCACTTGTAATGCTTTGTGAGAAACTTGGTGTCGACATTAGCGAAGTTATCGCTTGTGGAGATAGCTACAACGACTTACCTATGGTAAAATGTGCTGGTCTTGGTGTTGCTATGGGTAATGCGAGAGATGCAGTTAAAGAAGTTGCAAAATTTGTAACTTTGTCAAACGATGAGGACGGAATTGCTCATGTTCTTGAAAAATTTGTTTTTTCTGCTGAATAAATAATAATTTAAAAAGTGTGATAGGAAACTGTAGATTAGTTTCTTATCACACTTTTATTTTATGAATTATTTTTTGCTATATTAGCTATACGAGTTTTTTTATTTTCTTCAAAAGATATTTTTTGGCTATCATCTCTATCAAAACGTCGAATATATGTAAAACCGTTTTTCCAGTGGTGACAAAGCCCCCATTTTAGCCCGTCTAAGCAATCACTCATACTTTCTTCACCCATAAAAGGACCCATTGCTTTTGGCGGTTCAGCGGGAATTACTGACTTTATTTCAAAATTAATTCCGTCAGTTGCAAATTGAATAGTATTTTTTTCAGGACCATCTAAGTTTAAATAAGCTGCTAAACCACCATTGAATTTCCATAAGCAAGTTTCGTGACCGCTGTTAGAAACAGGGTTGTATTCACTTTTTACATAAGGTCCCATTGGATTTTCAGCTATTGCAACGCCCCATTTTGTTTCTCTACCGCCCATTGCAAGTTCTTCTCCCATTACTTCGCCTTTATAATAAAGATAGAATTTTCCGTCGAAATCGAATAAAATTGGGTCGTGAACATTAAGGCTGTCGAAACCTCCTTTTCTTGCAACATCAGCATAAGTTTGAGGATTTTCGTCCCATTCGCCATCTCTAGACGGTTCAATAACTGGATTTTCACTCTTAACAAAAGGTCCTTCAGGTTTGTCAGAAACAGCTATTGCAATACTTTCGTGATGAGGAATTTTATAAGGACCGTTACATACTTGATAAACTAAATAATATTTTCCTCCGTGAGCTAAAACTTCTGGAGTAAAAACACTTCTATCATCGTAAGAACCCGCTTCTCCACGAGGAATTACCAAAGCTTGTTCTTGCCAATTATAAGTGTCTTTAGAAGTAGCGTACCAAATTTCAGCCATATCCCATGGCACAACTTTGTCATTTAAGCCAGCATTTTCCCTCACAGAAAGCCCTACAGAGCGAGTATAGTACACATAATAAGTATCGTCAATTTTTATAACTCTGCTAGGGTCACGTCGGTCTATGCCATCGTCACAGCCCAATCCGTTAATTTCCGACTGTGTAAAGTTGCAAAACCAATCTGCATTCTCAAGATATCCTCGTTCAATTGCTCTTTTTGTAGCAGCGCTCATTTTCATAATAAAATTCCCCTCAAATAATTTATTTTCAAGATAAATTATAATTGAAAACATTTTATATGTCAACACCTATTTTATAAGTAATATAATTAATGTCCAAGAATTGCGTTTTTGAATAGAGAAATGTCCTTCTTGCTTACAGGGGAAACAAGCCTTAAAATCAAAAGATAAAATAACAGTGAAATTACTATATTTATTGTTAGAGTAAAGGGAGAAGCGGAATAACCTACGATTTTTACACTTAAAAAGTGAATTAGGCTAGATGAAATTATTGAAGCGGCAAATGGTTTGAAAATCCAGTTTATAAAGTTGAATTTTACATTAGTTTCGGTAATAATTTTGTTTACGCTGAGAAGCATATTGAAAATTTTGCCTGCGAAAATTACAAAAAGCATTCCCTCAAGTCCAAAACGAGGGATTAATACTAGAACTAAAATTATTGAGAAAATTGAATCGATTATATTGTAAAACATTGAATTTACTTGCTTATCAAGACCTTTTAACATTGCGTCAACAACTGTATCTAGGTATATAATAATTATTAATGGTGCAAGAATTTTTATGTAGGTTCCAATTTGAATATTGCTGTAAATTAACATTCCAAACTCATTTGAAAAACGTAGGAAAACTCCTAATATTCCCATTGAAAAAAGTAATGTCATCTCCATCGACTTACTAGCTATTAAGTCAATTTTATTGTAATTTTTAAGTTGGTTACATTCGGATATTTCGGGGACAACTAAGTTTGAAACTGCTGCTAAAAAAGCTGCTGGGAAAGTTATAATTGGCAGAACCATTCCGCCTATCATTCCAAAATAGCTGAGAGATTCTTGCTGTGACATTCCGTATTGAACAAGGCAAATTGGAATAATTATATGCTTAATTGACGAAAGTGCTGAACTTGCATAGGAACTAAGGGCTACTGGAACAGAAATTCTAAGAAGTTTTTTTGACATTTTCATTTTTACAACTTTGCCTTTATAATGCTTGTTTATATCTGATTTAAAGAGGAAAATTAGTATTGTAAAGGACATTATTTCAGTGCAAACAATTGACAAAGCTATTGCTATACAAGCATATTCAATTCCCATAGGCATTAAAATTGAAAGAAAAACAAGGGTGAAGATTATTTTTGCAATTTGGTCGGAAATTTGTGAAATCGCACTTCTTACAACTCTCCTTACTGCTGTAAAATAGCCGAAAAATCCTGATTGTACTGCTATTAATGGCAGTGAGAAAGCAAGTATTTTTAGCGAAGTAATTGTTCTTTCATCTCGCAGGACATGAGTGCCTAAAAATTCTGCACTAAAAAATAAAGCTAGACAGCCGAGTATTCCACAAACTATGCTATAACGAATGCATCTTGACATTGCTGTGCGAATTCCGTCGTCAGATTTTTTAGCTATTTCCTCCGAAACTAGTCTTGTTGCAGCTAACGAAACTCCTCCAGCTGCAAAAATTACAGCAAAAGCGTATACAGCAAAAATTAATTCAAGAATTCCAACACCTAAAAATCCTATTTGATTTGCAATATAAATATTAAATCCCACTGAAACTAGCCTAATAAATAAAGCTGTAAAAGTTAAAATTACTGAATTAACAAAAAATTCCTTAATTTTGTTCATAGATTTCCTTCCTTTCAAAAAATATTGTCCTAAAAGAGTTACAATTATTTATATGAGGAAAATTTTAAAAAAATACAAGCAAAAAAGAAGTACCGAGAAAATCGATACTTCTTTTTTCAGTTATGCCTATTGGAATAACATTTTATGTCCTATTAGAATTAGCATCCACAACCATTGTCACAGCCACAGTTGTTTCCGAAAGTATTTCCGCATCCGCAGCAACAGAATAGTACAACGATAATAATAATCCACCAACAATTATTTCCACAACCAAACATATAAAACTCTCCTTTAAAATGAATTTTTAAACATAACCCTAAGTAAGATTTGTTTTGAGTTATCGTTTATATTACAGTTTATGGAAAAGTGAAAAATGTGTTACAGTATTTTTATAATTATGTTTAAAACAATTTTTAAAAGACAAGAATTACTGCATATATATTAAATATAAGTATTAAAATTATTATTTTTGCACCAATCTTTTAGAAAGGAATGAACATCTTTATGGAAAATTTTAACTTAGAAAAATTCACATATAAAGCAAGTAACGGAATTAAAAAAGCTGGAACTTTTGCATCTAAACTGGGTTCAACTTATATTGGAAGCGAGCATATTCTCCTTGGAATTTTAAATGAGGGAACGTCTACTGCTTTCACAATTTTGAACAGAAATGGAGTATCTGAAAAAGCTATTGAAAATAAGATTGTTGAACTTATTGGAAAAGGTGAGGAAATCAGTAGTAAAAATATTCCACTTTCGCCCACTGCACTACGAATAGTAATTAACTCACAAAGGCTATCTATAAGCTATGGTTGCAAATTCACAGGGAGTGAACACGTTTTAATGGAAATTCTTAAAGAAAGCAATTGTGGTGCTGTAAGTGTTCTAAAGGAGTTAAAAGCTAATACAGCGAAAATTTTTAATGATTGCGCAAATATTCAATCAGCGATGTTCTTAAACGCAAAAGAAAGCTTGCACAAAGAAGGAAAAGACAAGAGAAGTTTTCCAAACTTAGAGCGATTTGGACGTGAACTTACAACAAAAGAGGCACTTTTTAACTTTGATCCTGTAATTGCTAGGGAAGACGAAATTTCAAGGATTATACAAATTATTTCAAGGAGAACAAAAAATAATCCTTGTTTAGTAGGTGAAGCTGGAGTAGGGAAGTCTGCAATTATTGAAGGGCTTGCAAGTAAAATTGTAACTGGGGATTTGCCAGACTCTTTAAAAAATAAGCGAATTTTTTCCCTTGATGTATCAGCATTGCTTGCTGGGGCTAAATATCGTGGAGATTTTGAAGAAAGATTAAAAAATTGCATTGAAGAAGCAAGCAAAAACTCAGACATAATTTTGTTTGTTGATGAAGTTCATAATTTAGTAGGTGCTGGAGCTGCTGAGGGAGCAATTGATGCGGCTAACATTCTAAAACCTCTTTTAGCAAGGGGAAAATTGCAAATAATTGGGGCGACTACTTTCGCTGAATACAAAAAGCATATTGAAAAAGATAGTGCTTTAGAAAGAAGATTTCAACCTGTCACAATAGAAGAACCCTCAAAAGAAAACACAATCAAAATCATAAAAGGAATAGCTTTTAAGTATGAAAACCACCATAACGTGCGAATTAGTGAGGAAGCAATTTTTTGTGCTGTTGAGCTTTCTGCTAGATATATAACCGATAGATTTTTCCCTGATAAGGCTATTGATTTAATCGACGAAGCTTGCTCAAGGTCAAAAATTAACTCCGCTAACGACAAAAAGGATAAAACTTTTCTTAAGAGCATTTTTGGCTTTACAAATGAGTTTCAAAGGGAAAATATTGAGCGAAAAATGATTACTCCCGAAGATGTTGAGGAAGTAATTTCCCTACAAACAGGAATTCCAATAAGTAGATTAAATGAAAATGAAAGCAAAAAGCTTATTGCCCTAGAAAAAACTTTAGCAGAAAAAGTTATTGGGCAAGAAGTTGCTATTAGTTCAGTTTCAAGGACAATTAGACGTGGAAGAATTGGACTTCGTGACCCAAATCGTCCTACGGGAGCATTTATTTTTGTAGGTCCTACTGGGGTAGGTAAGACCGAGCTTGCAAAATCATTAGCTGGTGCAATTTACTCGGACGAAAACGCAGTTTTACGCTTCGATATGTCAGAATATGGAGAAAAACATTCAGTAGCAAAATTAATTGGCTCACCGCCAGGATATATTGGCTTTGAGGAAGGCGGACAGTTGACTGAACGAGTGCGAAAGAAACCTTATTCAATTTTGCTTTTTGACGAAATTGAAAAAGCTCACCCAGATGTGTTTAATGTCCTTTTACAAGTACTTGACAATGGGTTTTTAACAGATTCAAATGGGCGAAAAGTGTGCTTCAAAAACACTTTGATAATTATGACTTCTAACATTGGTGCAGAAAATATGGCTGTAAAAAATGCATTAGGCTTTGAACCTGTTTCACAAAATACAAATGGAATGAAAAAAGAAGTTATAACTGAAATAAAAAAACTATTTCGCCCCGAATTTATAAATCGAATTGACGAAATAGTAGTATTTAATAGACTAACTAAAGAAGATACTTTAAGGATTGCTGAAAACTTATTGAAAGAACTTGCAATGAGAGGGGAAAGGCTTGGTATCGGAATAACTTACACCGAAAACGCCTTAAACCAATTAAGTGAGCAAGGTTATAACATCGCTTATGGTGCAAGAGAATTAAAGCGGGTTATTTCAAACAAAATAGAAAACTTAATTTCTGACGAATTCATAAAAGGAAAAGTAAAACAAGGTGACAGCTTGCAAATTGACATAATAAATGGAGAGTTTGCACTAAAAATTAGAATGTCAACGTTAAAATTGCAGTGATTTTTCTGTTGGGTACGGAAAAGCGGAAAGGATGCAACGTCACGTTGCCCTCGCAGAAACAAAATGATGAATTCTAGCCCTGTTCAGTGCGGGTAAGGATGCAACGTCACGTTGCCCTCGCAGAAACAAAATGATGAATTCTAGCCCTG
>CAYJLB010000013.1:0-9576 GCA_964370845.1 uncultured Oscillospiraceae bacterium | reverse complement strand
TCCAGTGCGGGTAAGGATGCAACGTCACGTTGCTATTTGCGGTAGTTTTTTGGGGAGTTACCAGTCTTTTTCTTAAAAATAGCACTAAATTGAGCGGAAGTAGCAAAACCACAAAGCTGGGAAATTTCTGTGCAAGAATAACTGTCATCTTTGAGCAATTCGCAGGCATATTCCACCCGTTTATTAATAATATAATCGGTGGGGGATTTGCCTGTTATTTCTTTAAAAATATGTCGAAACCTGTCATAACTATAGGAAACTTCCTCCGCCATTTCGGAGATTGTAATGTTAAAAACCTTATCTCTGTCAATTCTTTGGATTAGCCTGTAAATATTCTCGTTTGAAATATTAATCATTAAAAAGCGGGAAATTTTGATGATTAGCTCACGAATTTTCAAGTTGCAAACTTCAAAATAATCAAACTTTTTTTGCTTGTATTCTTTTTGAATTTCTACAAATAAGTGAAGAATATCTTTGTCGGGACAAGGGAAAATCCCACTTTCAAGGGGTGAATTTTCCATATTACTATAAAAACGAATACATATGTAATCAGACTTTTTTATACAAAAATTGTCTTTAATATCCTTTGCTTTCGTGAAACAAATGTCATTTTGAGTGTAGTGGTAAGTCTTTCCGTTTATTGTGGTGTCACCCTCACCATTTATAAAAAAAATAAGTTCGTTTGTATCTATAGAAAAATCATGAAAATCCGAGCCTGAATGATAACTATGTGAGAAAATTGAATGCATTTTTACGTCCATATGAATTCCTTTCTTTAGACAGATTTTTTTACACTTACACTTTTTAGCCAATATTTCACTTCCAGATAATATAAAAAATCCTGTTTTATAAGCCATTTAATTATATCATAACTACTACCATAAAGCTATAATAAACTTAATGTGATTTTGCACAAATATAAACTGATTATCACTATTTTGATTGTTAGAAAGGGATATGATTATTTATGAGTATGTCAAAGGCAATGGAAATTATTAATGAGCAAGAAAATTTGTTTCAATTCTTAAAATTCACTAATGAAGATGCTTACAATTTAGGGGTTATTTTTGTGGAGGAATTTAAGGATAGGGGGCTTTCGGCGGCACTTAGAATTCGTAGAAATAACGGTTATACAGTGTTTCAATATGGTACCGACGGAACTGGAATAAACCATGAAAATTGGATGACACGAAAAGAAAATACTGTGGACGTGCTTGCTATGTCAACTATGAAAACTTACCTCACATTAAAAGAGGGGAATATGAAACTTTGGGATATGTTTTTAGATGAAGCTGAATTTTCTGACTGCCCTGGGTGTTTTCCTATTAATGTAAAGGACGTTGGAATTGTTGGAACAATCACTGTTTCAGGGATTTCTGTACTTGTTGACCATGAAATAATTATGGATTGCTTGGAGAAATTTTTTAGCAAGAAATCTCCCCATTTGACAGAAGAAATGTTATAAATTAAATTATATTTTTTGGAATAAATATAAATATTAAAATAAGAAAAGGAATTTAAATTATGAAAATGTTAGACGGAGTCTTAGTACTTGATTTTGCACAATATTTAGCTGCACCTTGGGCTGCAACAAAACTTGCTGATTTAGGGGCAAGAGTTATTAAAATTGAACGTCCACAAGGCGGCGATAATTCAAGAAGATTGACACTTTGTAACCTTGTAATCGACGGTGATAGCACAGTTTATCACTCTATGAATAGAAATAAGGAAAGCTATTGTGCTGACCTTAAAAACGCTGAGGATTTTGAAAAAGTTAAGAAACTTATTGCAAAAGCTGACGTTATGATTGAGAATTTTCGCCCTGGTGTTATGAATAAAATCGGACTTTCTTACGAAGAAGTTAAAAAAATTAACCCTGGTATGATTTATGTCAGTGTTTCTGGTTGGGGCGGTGATGGTCCTTTAGTTAAAAAACCCGGACAAGATTTACTCGTTCAAGCTATGACAGGAATTCCTTATTTATCTGGTGATGAGGGGAATAATCCTACTCCAATAGGACTTGCGGCAATTGATATGTTTACTTCAATGAACGTGGTTGAAGGGGTGCTTGCTTCTCTTGTAAGAAAAGGAAAAACTGGCGAAGGTGCAAGAGTTGAAGCTAGTTTACTTGAGTCTTCAATCGACTTCCAATTTGAAGTTATGACAACTTTCTTGAACAATGACCATAAATTACAAGAAAGAAGTAGCATTAACAATGCTCACCCATATTTGGGCGCTCCTTATGGAGTTTATAAGACTAAAAATGGTTTTATGGCAGTTTCAATGGGTTCAATTACTTGGCTTGGTGAATTACTTGGAAGTGAAGAATTGCAAAAATACACTGATTCTGATGAATGGTTTACTAAACGTGATGAAATTAAAACAAAACTTGCAGAACATTTGCTGACTAATGACACAGAATACTGGTTAGAAATTCTTGAAAAAGCTGATTACTGGGCAGCAAGAGTTAATACAATAAAAGATGTTGTGGAAAATCCTGAACTTAACCACTGTGATATGATTCAAGAAATTGAAAGAAAAAATGGTGTAAAAGTTAGAACTACACGTTCTCCACTTAGAATTGACGGTGAAAAATTGTTTGCGAAAAAAGGTGCGCCTGCCCTTGGTGAGGACACTGACGCAATAAACGCAGAATTTGGACTATAAATTTAACATAACAATTATATAATTTGGAGGAAGTATGAGCGAGAAAATTAAACTAAAAGGTATGACTTGGAACCATGAAAGGGGAGTTAATCCGCTTATCGAGGCTTCAAAAGTCTTTGAAGAAAAAACAGGTGTTTGCATTGAATGGGACGCAAGAAGTTTAAGCGATTTTGAACTTTTTCCCCTTGATATTTTAGCGAATAAATATGACTTTATAATGATTGACCACCCACATATTGGAGTTGCACATGAAGAAAATTTACTTAAACCACTTGAAACTTTGCTTTCTGCTGAACTATTGAAAGAGCAAGAAGATGGAACAGTTGGACAAAGTTATAAGAGTTACACTTGGGACGGGCATCAATACGCACTTCCATTAGACAGTGCGGCGCAAGTTTGTGCATATAGAAAGGATTTGCTTGAAGCAGAAAATGCTGAAATGCCTGTGACTTGGGAAGAAGTTTTTACTTTAGCTGAAAAATTACCAAAAGGGAAAATTGCAATTCCATTTGTTCCTGTTCACGCATATTCAAGCTTTTTTACAATGTGCTCTCATTTTTCTGATATGTCAAAAGGACAATTTTGGAGCGATGAAAGTGATTTATCCTATGAAGTAGGGGAGAAGGCACTTGATATTTTAGTTCGTTTAATGGCAGTTGCAAATGAAAAATCTAAGGATTGTGACCCAATAAACATTCTTGATATTATGAAAGATAGTAATGAGATTGCTTATACTCCTTTGATTTATGGATATTCAAATTATTCAAGAAAAGATTATGGAAAATATATCGTTACTTTTAGAGATATGCCAAAAGCTGTTTCTACTCCGCAAGGAAGTATGATTGGCGGTGTAGGACTTTCAATTTCTTCAAAATGCCAATATGAAAATGAAGCTTTGGAATTTGTAAAAATGGCAATTGATCCTGATTTCCAAAGAACTGTAATTTATACTGCTGACGGGCAACCTGGGCATATTAAGGCTTGGAAAGATGACAATGTAAATGCTGGAACTGATGACTTTTTCATAAAAACTTTGGACACTTTGGCATACGGTTCATTAAGACCACGTTTTAACGGATATATTGACTTCCAAGCTGAGGCTGGGAAAAGAATTCGTGATTTCTGTGTAGATGGAACTGGAGATAAAAAAGCTTTTATTGACGAATTAAACGCATTAATAAAAAAAGCAAGAGAAAACAAAGGCTTACAACTTTAAAAAATTTATATTCTTAAACGGAGGAAAATAAATGTCACAAACATCTCAAATTGATGAAGGAATTTTATATGAAAAAAGTAATGGTGTAGGTACAATTACAATTTCACGACCTGCTAAAATGAATTCAATTACTCGTGATATGGGGATTGAACTTAATAGACTCGCAAAAGAAATTAATGAAGATAAAGAAGTAAGAGTTGTAGTTTTAACCAGTGTTGGGGAAAAAGCCTTTTCTACTGGGTCGGACATTACTCTTTTGCACCAATATGGAACGCCTTATGAACTTCGTAATCGTGAAGATTACTGTGTTGCAATACGTTCAATTAGAAAGCCTGTCATCGCAAAAGTTAAAGGCTATGCTTTAGGTGGAGGAATTGAACTTTTACTTGCTACTGACATAAGAATAGTTGCTGAAAATGCTAAGTTTGCAGTTTCTGAAGTAAACAATGGCTGGACTTCGGGTAGCGGTGCAACTCAGCTTTTAGCTAGACAAATCGGCTACAACAAAGCTGCTGAACTTGTTTTCACTGGGAAAATGATTGACGCTAATGAAGCTTACAGACTAGGTTTTGTCAACACAGTTTTACCTATGGAAGAACTTGACAATTATGTTGAGGAAATGGTTAGTGAAATGGCAAAAAAATCTAGCACTGCTATGCAATTAATCAAGCAAAATTTAAGAGCATCACAAAATATGTCACAAGATGCTGGACTTGACTACGAAAATGACCTTTTCGCTTTTAGTATGACAACTGAGGACGCTAAAGAAGGAATGGCTGCATTCGCTGAAAAAAGAAAACCTATTTTTAAATAAATTTTAAGGAGAAATATAAAAATGGCTAAGGAAAATAAAAATTTTAGAGATTTAGAGGGCGGCGGAAAAAGCGGCGCTGAAGTAAATCTTTGTGCAAGATATGTTCACGATAGTTCAGGATACGACTGGAAAATGGAAAGAATGAGAGTTGGACAAGGTGTAGCTGAGGGAATTCATCTACTTCCAAACGAACATTCAGGAAATGACTTTAGCTGGAACAGAGCTTTTGTTCCTGGCGATGTTTATACTGACCTTTATGAAGCGGCTGAAATCGATGACCCTTATTTTGGAAGAAATATGGCGAAAACTAAGTGGGTTCAAGATTACGAATGGTGGTATACGCACTCATTTAACGTTCCTGTTGAACAAAAAGGAAAGCATTTTACATTAGTTTTTGAAGGTGTTGACTATAGCTGTGACGTTTGGTTTAACACTAAATATATGGGCAGACACGAGGGTATGTACTCATCTTTTAGTTTTGATGTTACTGATTTAATTGATTTTAATCAACCACATGCACCTTGTAACAAAATTTTGATAAAGCTTGATCCACCACCAAAAAATCAAATTAACTTTGCTGGATTAAAACATAACTTTGCTGGTGACTATTTAACTGGAGTTATTCCTTTTGGTATTTGGAAGCCTATTAAATGCTACGCTACTCAAGATGTAAAAATTGATAATTATCGCATTGAAACAAAAGTAAATGGTAAAAATGCTGATGTTTCTTTTGATTTAGATGTAAGCGGAATGCTTTACGATACTCAAGAATTAACTGCAAAATTTACTTTAAATGACGGAGAAAATGATTATGCTTGCACTGCTCCAATTAAAGTAAATAAAGGCAAAGGCAATAAAACATCTGCTAATGTTACAGTTGAAAATGCAAAATTATGGTGGCCTTATGAACTTGGCGACTCTTTCCTACATACTTTAAAAGTGGAAGTTTTAAGAGGGGAAACTGTATTAGACGAATTAACTGAAAAAGTTGGTTTGCGTGAAGTTACAATGACAATGAACCCTGGATACACACTTGAAGAAGTTGAAAATCCTTGGACATTTAATGTAAATGGAAAAGCTATGTTCCTGCGAAGTGCTTGTTGGACTCAACCTTCATTTTTCTATGGAAGAAATAATGAGAAAAAATATCGTTATTTCCTTGAAAAAGCTAAAGAATGTGGAATTAATAACTTTAGAATGTTTGGTTGGCACCCACCAGAAACTGAAGATTTTTACGCAATTTGTGATGAACTTGGAATTACTGTTTGGACAAATTTTGCTTTTGCTACTCAAATTTTCCGTGACGATGCACCATATGTTAAACAAGTTTGTGACGAGTGTGCTGAAATCGTTAAGGATAGAAGAAATCACCCTTCAACTATTATGTGGATGGGCGGTGAAGAAGTTTACTTTACTGAAGAACACGTTAAGAGTAACAACCGTCGATTGATGGAAACACTTGGTAAAGTTACAAATACTTTAACTAATGTACCTTATGCTGATGCTTCTCCTTTAAGCTCAAGAGAGGGTATTAGAATGGGTTATAAACCTAAAGAATCATCTCACGCAAACTCACATTATTATGCAGCTGGTGCTATTATGATGGAAGATTACTATCCAAATCTTGATTATGCAGTAATTCCTGAACTTACAGCAGCTTCTGCACCTAATATTGAAAGCTTGAAAAAATGGATTCCTGAAAATGAATTATGGCCATTCGGACCTACTTGGGGATACCACTGGACAGATATTCATTGCCTAAGAAACTTAAATTTTGAGGTAATGGGGGACACTTGTTTAGACAGCCTTGAAAACTTTGTTCTAGCTACTCAAATTGCTCAAGGAACAGTTGCACAATTCTCACTTGAACACTTTAGACGTGAAAAACCTCATTGTTCAGCAGTTTCATTATGCCACTTTATCACAAACTGGCCAACTGCAAAATGGGAATTAATTGACTATTATGGAGTTGAAAAATTCTCTTATAAAATGGTTAAAAAGACATATCAACCGCTAATTCCAAGCTTAAAATATGCTAAGAGAAGATATTTACCTGGAGAAACTTTTGAAGGTGACTTGTATGTAATCAACGATTATTACAAAGAATTCAAAAATGTTACTTATTCTTATGAAGTAATTTCTAACAAAGCTAAAAATAATTCTCCTGTTGTTAATTATTTTAACAGAGAAGAAGTTTTAGCACAAAAAGGTGAAATTAAGGTTAACATTGATGAAAATTCATCTAAATCTTTTGGAAAAATCAACTGGAAAGTTGAAGGGGAAGTTGGTGAAACATTTATTGTTAAAGTTTGCTTAACTGACGAAGATGGTGCAATTTTAGCTGATAATGAGTATACAATTATGATTGCTGACCAAGAAAAATCTATTGAAGATGCTAGGAAATTATATTTAGATATGCACGAAGTTAGAAAAACTTACGGTAAGAGTTACCACAGATATGCTCCTGAATGGATTGACAGAACTTAATTTAAAATGAGAAAAGCAGAAAAACTAACAAATAGTTTTTCTGCTTTATTTTATTATTTAAACGCTTTTTTTGAATTTTCAAGGGATTCAATTACTTTGTCACACCATAAATCAAACTCATTATCCTCAATTTGATATTCAGGGTTTGCTAAAATATAATCAATTACTTCCTTAACACCTTGGTCAAAACGTTTTGTGCAAACAAAATCAGGAACTGCCTTTTTAATTTTACTGTTATCAAAAATTACAGTGTTAGCTTTGTCCCCAATAAGCCCTCCAGCAAAATTATAATCTCCACCTACGTCTGCTAAATAGCTTGAAGAAACGTAGTAAGGCTTTAATTCTTTGTTAACAGCTTTTGCAATTGCTCTATAAATTTGGTTCCAGTCTAGGGTTTCATCGCTTGTAATGTGGAAAGCTTCTCCAATAGCGTGAGGATTTCCAAGCAAGCCGATAAATCCTTTAGCAAAGTCGCTGTTGTGAGTTACAGCCCAAAGAGTTGAGCCATCGCCATGAATAATTACAGGTTTTCCCTCAATAATACGCTTAACAACTTGCCAGCTACCTCTTGAACCATGGACTCCAGTAGGAACAGATTGCTCGCAGTAAGTGTGGCTAGGACGCACAATTGTTATAGGAAAACCGTTTTCACGATACATTTTCATCAAATAATCTTCGCAAGCAATTTTATTTCTTGAATATTCCCAATAAGGGTTCGCAAGGGGAGTACTTTCAGTAACAACATGGTTTGACAGTGGTTTTTGATAAGCAGAAGCTGAACTAATAAAAATAAACTGCTTAGTTTTTCCATTAAAAATGCGGTAATCTCTTTCCAAATTTTGAGTAGTAAAGGCGATAAAATCACAAACTACATCAAAATCAATGTTTTCAATTGCTTTTTTTACTGTTTCTTCGTCATTTATGTCAGCAATTATTGTTTTAACATTTTCCGACAAATTTGAATTTTTGTTGCCTCTATTCAATAAATAAAGCTCAATCCCTGTCATTTGCGATAATTTTTCAGTAATTGCGCTACTAATTGTACCAGTTCCGTCAATAAATAATATTTTCAAACAAATCAACTCCTATAATTTTATATTTTAATTATAACTTTTTTTACTATAAAATGTCAAGATATGGAAATAATAATGTTAATTTTAATTGCAAGCAAAAAAAGGTATACATATCAAAACTTTGACAATAATTATATTAAGCTAATATAGAATTGACATAAAAAATACAACAAGTACCAAAATTGCTTGTTTTTTTATGGAGAAAAAAATGTATTATAATAAAGTTGAAATAAGCGGAGTAAATACCTCGAAATTAATTGTATTAAAAGAAAAAGAAAAAATGGTGCTCCTTCGTGATTATAAGGAAAATGGCAATAAAAAAGCTCGTGAAGAATTAATTTGCGGAAATTTAAGGCTTGTATTAAGCGTATTACAAAAGTTTACAGGACGTGGGGAAAATCCTGATGATTTATTTCAAGTTGGCGTCATCGGCTTAATTAAGGCTATCGACAACTTCGACATAACCTTGAATGTAAAATTTAGCACTTACTGTGTGCCAATGATTATGGGAGAATTACGGCGATTTCTCCGCGATAACAATATAATTCGTGTAAGCCGCTCTTTAAGAGATGTTGCATACAAAGCCTTGCAAGCAAAGGAACGATTGATAAATCAATATCAAAAAGAACCTACAATTGAAGAAATTGCAAAGGAAATTGAAATGAAAAAAGCTGATGTAGTCCTTGCTCTTGAGTCAATAAGCGACCCTTTGTCCCTTTATGAGCCAGTTTTTTCCGACGCAGGGGACACACTTTATATTCTTGACCAAGTTGGAGATAAATCCGATGACATAAATTGGTTAAATGAGCTTGCATTAAAAGAGTCAATGAAAAACTTACTTCCACGGGAGAAAAAAATTCTATTTTTGCGTTATTTCCAAGGGAAAACTCAGGTAGAAGTTGCAAACAGCATTGGGATTTCTCAAGCACAAGTTTCAAGGCTAGAAAAATGTGCTTTAGACCGCATAAAAGGCGAATTTTATAACAGTTAAAAAAGCTGTGACGAAACAAATTAATGTTCCGTCACAGCTTTTTAGTTATCAATTTTTATGTTTTGAATATTTTTTCTCACGTTTAATTCTTCTTTTGTTCTCAAGTTTTCTCATTTTGCTTGTGATTACACATTCACTTTCAACATCGTGATGTGGCTGAGCTTTTAGTTCAAGAGTTAAATTATAAAGTGCTTCATCTCTGCCTAAATAAAATGATACATTTCCTAACATTGTAGTTCCTCCTAAGCATAGTAACGGGTAGATTGGTTGGCTTTTTGTCATAATATTTAGTTTTTATTTAGAAAAAAGAATATTTCCAAATAAAAAA
>CAYJLB010000012.1:40777-46774 GCA_964370845.1 uncultured Oscillospiraceae bacterium | reverse complement strand
ACAACTCCAGTAGGAAGGTTTTCCATAGCTTCTTTAATAGAAAATTTATCAACAGTATTCTTTCTAACTAAAATAGATTTTCTAGTGAAAAAGAATGTGCAAACCATGCTTCCTACTCCAAAAAATAGATAAATTAAATAAGGGATTTTATCAACTAATATTGAAATATCTGTGAGCACGATATTATATTTTATATTATGAAAATCATTAAGTTCAGTAAAATTGCTAACTAAAAAAATATTTATTAATGTTAAAACAAAAAATAAAATGGAGTTTCTTTTCTTTTCAAGTAATACAAAATTTAAAATAAATCCTATTAATGTTACAAAAAAACATACATAATAAAATGCCAATAAATAGCTTCGTGAAACATCATTTAGAGAAGAATAAAACATAAACAAAACCTCCTCACTCAATCATTTTGGATAGAAAGTGAAAAGTAATAGCTATCACCTTCATCAGCAATTTTTAAATTTCCAATCGAAGTTGAAAATTTCTCATATGCAAAATCAATATCTAAAGAATTCTCTTGTTTATAGTCATATGCTACTTGCACAGTAAAAATAATTTTTCCATTTTTCAAGTTATAAGTTAGAAAAATTGTTTTGATTTTATAATGAAAACTCTCAATAATAAACTGAAAAAGGTCGTAAGAAAGCAATGACGCCTCTAAAGTCATTTTAAAATGTTCCACCAAATTAATGTGACAACTTACACCCAAAAACTCAAGAAATTGAAAGGATTCTTTAAAGCAAAGTGCCATTTCCTCAACAGAAATAAAATTATCAATTTCAGAAAGCAATATCAAATTCACCTTGCGTTTTAAATATGTCGAGGTGACAGCAGTTTCAAATAGCAAAGTCCGCATTTCGTCAATATCAGGATTTTCTCTTTTTAGAATTTCTGACTTTATTTTTTCGCTGTAAGGAAAAACTTCTCTAATCAAAACACTATGCAAATTATCAAGTTTCTTAAGACTTGCAGCTTCACTTTTTTGTAAATTCTCTAAGGTCAAAAGGTCAACTTCTTCATACAACTTTATATTTAAACTCTCAAATTCATTTATCAAACTTCGAATATGTGATATATCAGAATACCACGCAACGTACCCTGTTTCTAATTCTTTCATATTTAAAATGACATTTTCATTGACTTCTATACTTTTTTCAACTTTAAGTAAATTAAAATTTTCAAGGGATAAGGGAAGTGTGTTTTCTGAAGAATAAACTACTTCGCCTTCTTTTGTTAAAATTTGAGAATTTATATCTGAAAAAGCAAAAAAAACATTGTGCCCAATATTTGAATTAATAAGCCTTGAACGTATACAACTTTCCAAAAATGTAATAACTAAAAATCCTATAAACAAGGTTAAATCAAGATAATGACCAATCCCGTAGTTAGGTTTTAAAACATACAATAATAAATAAACTACACCAACTAAAAGCACTAAAATGGGTATACGAGAAGCTTTTTTATTTGAAGATAAACGGAATTTTTTTGTTACATTTACAGTTGCCATAATCATCAATATTATAACATAAGCTACAAAACAAAAATACCCTATATTATGAGAATAATCAAGCCCATAAGCATGTTTCGATATATCAATAATGAAATATAACTTGTGAAAATCGTTTGTAATCGCTAAAATTATAAGTATAATTGCTGGAATGTAAAGTAAATACCATTTTTTATTAATAGAATAATTTTCATCTTTCCCAACTAAAAGCGAGATAAAAAAGAAAAATAATGGTAGCAATGCCATAGGGATATAATAAAAATACCAGAATAGCCTATCCTCAAAAATAAGCAACTTAAAAGAACCCCATTTAATAGCACGAATTGAAAGCCAAAAAATAATAGTTACTCCAATGCCAATAAGATAAAAACGCACGCTTTTCTCCATAATTCTATTGTAAATAGTTACAATCCAATAACTAAAAATTCCAATATAAATAGCAAGGGCAATAACCTGAGCATAAGGGTTGACAAATGAAATAAAATCATAGAATTCTTCAATGAAAATCAAACCTCTTTCTACACTTTCAAAGATAATTCCTACAAAAATTAAAACAACAAAAAACAAAGTCTTTAATATAGTTTTTTTGTTATAATTATTCACAATCACGCCCCCTTTTTCTTTAATAATAGCATATCAATAAAGAAAAATCAATGGAAAGGGACGTCATAAAATTATAAATTCCTGTAGGGGAGGGCATGGAAACCCTCACCTACAGGAAAATTTAACCTCGCAGATGCTATCTTTTCCCCTTGCACTTTGTTTAGTGCGGGAATGGGTCAAGCGTCACGCTTGTATAATTTATTCATTTATCAAACTATGCCCTCGCAGATGCTACTTACCCTATTGCACTTTGTTTAGTTCGGGCAAGGATGCAACGTCACGTTGCCCTCGCAGAAACAAAACTCTTTTTTTCTACTCTGTTCAGTGCGGGAATGGGTCAAGCGTCACGCTTGTGAAATTTATTCGTCTATCAAACTATGCCCTCGCAGATACTACTTACCCTATTGCACTTTGTTCAGTGCGGGCAAGGATGCAACGTCACATTGCCCTCGCAGAAACAAAACTCTTTTTTTCTGCTCTGTTCGGTGCGGGAATGGGTCAAGCGTCACGCTTGCGGAAGTCTATTTTGATGTCAGCTGTAGTAGTATTTACCTCTAAAACTTTGCTTGCAGACGGATTTTCTGAATTTGAAAGATTGTTGTCACCAAAAGTTGTGGAAGACTTTATGTCAAAATCATGTTTTTCGCCGACAATAGTCCCATAAACGTCGCTATGAGTTGTTTTTAAAGTAAGTTTTTCCCCAAAATCAACCATTTCAACCTTAATATCACCATTTGTAGTAACAACGCTTCCTCCAACATTAGCAGTAACTTCCTCCATAGTAACCTCTCCGTTTGAAGTTGTCAACTCAAAAGCTTGCGCTGTGGTAACATTCTCTAATTCAATGTCAGAATTTGAGGTATAAGCCACTAAATTTCCACCTAAAGCCACGTTCTTCAACTCAATATCACCGTTTGATGTTTTTGTATAAAAATGCTCATTAACTGTCACATTTTCAAGAGTAATTTCTGAATTTGAAGTAGTTAACTCCAAGGAGTTAGCAAAAATTTCTTCAACTTTAATATCAGCATTCGAATTATTAACCAATATTTTTCCATCATAATCTTGTGGCAAAGTTATAATTAAATCAGCTGAATATAAATCAATTCTAAATAAGTTGTTTTCGAATTTAAATTCATAATCTTTAATAATTTCAAGATTTTCACCCTCAATAATTCTGTACTTTTCTCCATCTCGCTCATTATATTCAACTAAAATTTCATCACTTTGACTATCAGATTTTTTTATAATAATATCAATGTTTTCTTCCACAATAACAATGTCTAAATCCCCATTTTGGGTAACATAATCTACTTTTGTATATTCAGTTGTAGTACTGAGTTTTGTAAAGTCCCAATTTAAAGCTGACATTGAACAGGTAAAAATAATTATCCCTATAGCAAAAGCAATTGCACCTATAAAAGTAAATTTTTTCATTTATTTATTCCCCTTCTTTCCGATAATAGCTTTCTTTATTCCTTTAGTGACTGAACCAGTCATAGAAACAAGGCCTTTTGACAATTTAATTAGTGGGAAAGTAGTTAAAAATCCTAGTCCCAAAACAACTAAACCAGCACCGCTGATAGCAAGACCTTGTAAAAATCCTTGATTAAAAATGCTGAAAATTCCAAAAACAGTTGTAAAAATACCAGCTACAAAAAAGCTTAATAAAACAGCATAAAGTGATATAACCAATGCCCAAATCGTAACATAAATTGAGAAAACCACTGCAATTATCGAGATTAATATAGGAAACCAAATTGGAAATCCTACAATTAACGCTCCTATTAAAAGTCCTTTATTATTAGTATTTTTACTAACATCTTTAACTTTTTTACCGATAATCTCGCTCATTGGTATGTCAAGCAAAATTTCCTTTGCAATTGTTTCGACATCACCTAACTTAGCGATGACTTCTTCTTCGCTTTCTCCCCCTTCAACTCGGTCGCTAATACTTTCATCATAAAAGTTCAGCACCTTTTCCACCTCAAAATAAGGCAATTTATTTATTTTTACTTTCAATTCATTCAAAAATTGTTCTTTATTCATTTTCAATACCTCCAGAAATATATTTGTAGACATTCATAACACTTTCCCACTCTAAAATAAACTCAGCTATTTTTTTCATTCCGATTTCAGAAATTTTGTAATACTTTCTTAATCTGCTGTTATGTTCAACAGAATAAACTGTTACAAGTTCATTATTTTCCAGTCTTTTTAAAATCGGATAAAGTGTTGACTCAGAAATTTCAATGTAATCAGAAACATCTTTAATAATTTTATAACCATAAGAGTCTTCTTTTTCAAGTGCTTTTAGTACGCAAATATCCAAAAGCCCGCGTTTTAGTTGACTATCCATTCAAATTTTCTCCTCTCAAAATTTTGTTTTGGCATACTCTTTTACGAATTATACCACTTGACAAGTCATACTATATCACACATAGTATGACTTGTCAAGTGGTATTTTAAAAATATTTTATAGTTTTAATTTTTCATATTTAAGATAAATTTTGAATAGAATTAAAAAGAAACCCTAATCATTACGAAAGGACGGAATTTTTATGCCTTTTTCTGAACTTGAATTATTTGCAAGGACTATACAATGTGAAGCTGGCGGTGAAGGTGACAACGGTATGAAAGCTGTTGCAAGCGTTGTAATGAACCGAGTTGAAGTAAGTTACGGTGAATATTCCCGCCTTGGAAGCATAAGGAATGTCATATTTCAAGAGCAACAATTCCAATGTGTTCGTGAAATTGACAGAGGAAAATATAACCCGCAAAATATTTATAATATGCGACCTGAGCAAATTCATTATGATATTGCAAACTGGGCAATTGCTGGGCACAGGCTGACTAATTTAGGTTATGCTCTTTGGTTTTTTAACCCTTTTAAACCGACTTGTCCACCATATTTCCCAACAGAAGTAGGTGAGTTTTTAATTCGCATTGGTGATCATTGTTTTTACAACCCAACCGATCTCTACGCCCAAACCTAGCGGGGGAACCCCGCTGTTATGACCGCACTTTAGATAGTGCAAGAGGATAATTTTGTTTCTGCGAGGGCGAATTTTGTAGGGGCGACCTGTGGTCGTCCGTTATAGCGAATTTTAATTGTCTATAATTTCAATCCTATAATAAAATAATGAAACTAAAGAAAGGAAAGGTATATGAAAATTTTAGAGAATTTATCCGACTATATGTCCGCTCCAAAAGCTAATTCTTGGAGCAAACCAAAGGATAACACTGATCAAAGTGAAAGTTTTACACCTAAAGAAAACTATGAAAAAAGTTCTACTGAAGAAAAAGTTGAACCCGAAAAATTACATTTTTGTGAGGAGGCTGTTGAAGCTATGGCAAGTACAAATCAAACTGTTGGAAGGTCACTACTTAGTAACGAGGAACTAATGAGAATTAAAAGGGAACAAACTGAATTTGCACAAAAATTAATGCTCGGTTATAATATCGATAACGTTTCAACTCAGTTTACCGACATCCCTTTTCAAGAGGCTCTAGCGCTTAATATTGGCGAATATGTTGTAATTGATTTTTTAATTGGAACTAATATGATTGTAAAAAAACAAGGTTTGCTTTTTAATGTTGGGATTAGCTATTTAACATTATTCGATGATGAAACAAAAACTTTTATAACTTGTGATTTCTTTTCAATTAAGTTTGTAACATTTTATCTACCTGGGCAACGTCCACCGAAAAATCAACATGGAAACAATACAATGACACCTAATATACCTCCAAACGGAAACGGTAACCCACCAGTAATGCCTGTTTCCCGTCCAATCAAACGCTAAGCGGGGCAACCCCGCTGTTATGCCCGCACTATACAAAGCGAAAATTATTAACTTTGCTTCTGCGAGGTC
>CAYJLB010000012.1:0-40677 GCA_964370845.1 uncultured Oscillospiraceae bacterium | reverse complement strand
ATGCAACGTCACGTTGCCCTCGTGGCAACAAATTTGCCATTTCTACAATGTAAAACACGGGCAAGGATGCAACGTCACGTTGCCTAGAAGATTGGACGCATATTTTTCTCTAAATTCTTTATAATTTTTTTTTCGAGCCTTGAAATATATGACTGTGAAATTCCAATTTTCTCTGCAACTTCTTTTTGTGTAAGCTCATTTCCTGTAATTAATCCAAAACGCATTTCCATAATTTGCCGCTCACGAAAAGGCAATTTCTCCACCTCAGCAAGTAAAATATTGCGTTCTGCTTCTGTTTCAACACCTCTATTTACAATATCCTCATCTGTCCCCAAAATATCGGAAAGCAAAAGTTCATTCCCGTCCCAATCAATATTTAATGGCTCGTCAATTGAAATTTCATTACGATATTGACTTGATTTTCGCAAAAACATCAAAATTTCATTTTCAATGCACCGTGACGCATACGTTGCTAGTTTAATAT
This sequence comes from uncultured Oscillospiraceae bacterium, assembly GCA_964370845.1. GTDB lineage: Bacteria > Bacillota > Clostridia > Oscillospirales > Ruminococcaceae > CAYJLB01. The sequence continues at coordinate 40,193 of CAYJLB010000012.1, read as the reverse complement.
TTTTTTCGGGACAAAAAGTTTTCACTGCCTTGATTAAACCTATAGTTCCTATTGAAATTAAATCTTCAATTCCAACACCTGTTGATTCGAATTTTTTTGCAATATAAACCACAAGGCGTAAATTATGTATAATCAAAAGTTTTCTCGCTTCACCTTCTTTTTCCGTTGAAAATGACTTAAAAGCTTCCTCCTCAGCAGTTTTGTCCAGTGGTGCAGGCAAGGTGGCTGACCCGTTTATGTAGTCGATACATTGATTTTCTATCAATTCAGTTTTAAGTTTTTTTTTACTTCTCATTAACAAATAAATTTTGATTTTAAGTATAAGTTTTCTTATTGCATTTCTCAAAATAATCAGTCCTTTCTATAAAAAATTAAGCTAAAAAATTTCTAAACCAAAATGGCTGGATTAAAAATTGCATTTTCTTCTCTACCTTTATTTTGGGTAATTCCAACATAACAATCCACCTCTTTTTCCTCATTTAAAACGGAAGAAATTATCAATTTTTCTGCCTTCAAAATTGGGATAAATCCATTCCCCATAATAGTTGAATACGGTGTAAGCCTTGCTCCTTTTTCAATTAGCTCAATAGGGTCAATTTCCTTTTCTTCATCATTTCTAGGAAAAATTTCGCTGTATAAATTATAAGAATTGCACACCACTACAGGTTGCCCAGAAAACATATCAAAAAGGTTGTTTCCACTGTCACAAATCCCTTTGAAACTGTATGTTTTACCCTTGATTTTAACAGTTACAAAATAACTTTTCGCTTTTGAAAAATGAACACGCAAAAACCTTTCCAAAAAAGTCACAACAACGTATGAAATTATCGTTCCAACCATTAAAGCAAAGGTAGAAATGTCAAAATACACAGTAAAGTTATTAAGCAAAATCAATTTTGTTTCTACTAAAGTGCAAATTAAAGTAATTACTCCGTAAAATCCAAAGGAAATTCCAAAGAATAAAAAAGACAATTTAGCAATTTTTTTTATATCAAGCTTGAAATTTACAGAAAAAACAATAATAAAAGCAAAAATTAACTTTACTATTAATGAAAAAATGTTGTTTTCTATAGGAAAAATCATAAATATTGAAGTAATAGAGCCTATCACAGCCCCTAACAAATTACCTTTAAAAGTTATTTTTGTATGAGTAATTCTAAATAATGCCTTTATGAGAAAAAAATTTACATATATATTTGTTATAATAAGTGAATCCAAATAAATTGTCATAAAAATGCCCGTTCCTTTCTTCATAATTTTTATAGGTGTTAGTTAAATTATATAACCTGTCTATTGAAATTTTTGTCGAATTAGCAGTCCACTTTACAATGTTCCCAACGGACAAAAAAACAGCAGAAACTACTTTTACATAGTTTCTGCTGTTAATATTTTTATTATTCTTGTGCCAATGAAGGTGGGTTATGACAACGAATAAATTGTCCTTTGTCAACTTCTTTTTCTTCAGGCATTGTCTTGTGGCAAATGTCCGTCGCATATAAACATCTGTTCTTAAACGGACAACCTGTACTTTCAGGAGTCCACATTGTAATTTCACTTTCTTCACTAGATTTTACAGGAAGCGGAGCATCGTCCTCTCTCTCAGGGTCAGGGGCAGCCGCAACTAAAAGTCTAGTGTAAGGGTGCATAGGGTTACAAATAACCTTGTTTACATCGCCATATTCAACAATGTGTCCAGCATATAAAACGATAATTCTATCAGCAAAATATCTAGCTGTCGCAATGTCATGAGTGATATAAATGAAAGACTTTTTAAGTTCACGTTTTAAGTCATTCATAAGGTTTAAAACTCCAAGACGGATAGAAACGTCAAGCATTGAAGTTGGCTCATCGGCGAAAATTACTTCCGCTCCTGCTGCTAAAACTCTTGCGATATAAGCTCTTTGTTTTTGTCCACCAGAAAGTTGGTGAGGATATTTTTTCCCTTGTTCTTCGGGAGGAGTTAAACCTACCATTTCAAGAGCATTGTCAATCCTTTTTTGCATAACTTCTTTAGTATTTTTATGATAAAGTTTAACAGGTCTTTCAAGGTGATAATAAATGCTATGTAGTGGATTTAAAGCTGAAAATGGGTCTTGGAAAATCATTTGCGCTTTTTGTCTATACTTTTTAAGAGTGTCACCTTTTATAGTATGAACATTATCCCCATTAAAAGTCATAGTTCCGCTTGATGGATTGTGGAAACGCATTGCAATTCTACAAATTGTAGATTTCCCACAACCTGACTCACCAACAACAGCAAGGGATTCACCCTCATATAAATCGAAGGAAACATCGTTCAATGCTCGTAAAGTCTTTGATTTTGCAAACATAGATTTTCCGCTTACATCAAAGTCCATAGTAAGATTTTTTGCACTAAAGACAACTTTTCTTTTTTCGCTCATTTTACTTTTCCTCCTTTTTTATTTCAGCTTTTTTTATTTCAGTTAGCAAAGTGTTATCTTCGGAATACTGGAGAGGTTTGTGGCAATAGAAGAAGTTTGTACCATCTTCAGATGCTGGAGGAGGAGTTTTCTTACACTCATCACATCTATTAAAACATCTTTCTTCAAAACGACAACCGTCAGGAATGTTTTTAAGGTTAAGTGGTGACCCAGGGATACCTTCCATATACTCAATATCACCTTGAAGTGATGGGAAAGAGTTTTTCAATCCGAAAGTATAAGGGTGGCTAGGGTTTTTAAGAATTTTCGCAGTATTAGCTTTTTCAACAATTTTACCAGCATACATGATAGCAACATTGTCGCAGAATTCCATCATCAAACTAATATCATGGGTAATGAACAGAATTGAGAAGCCGAATTTTGCTTTTAATTCATAAATTCTTCTTAAAATATCTCTTTGAACAACAGTATCAAGAGCCGTTGTAGGTTCATCAAGAATTAATAATTTAGGTTGAAGTGCAAGAGCCATTGCGATAACAGCACGTTGACGCATACCACCTGAAAATTGATGAGGATAGTCTTGTAAACGCTCTTTTGGAATTCCTACTAATGCAAGTAATTCTTCCGATTTTTTTCTTGCTTCTGCTTTATTTTTTGTAATTCCGTGGTATTTGAAAATTTCGTAAAATTGCACTTCAAGAGTAGCAACAGGATTCAAACAGTTCATTGCTGATTGGAAAACCATACTTGTATCTTCCCAGCGGAATTTTTGTAACTTTTTATCGTCATACTTAAGAATATCTTCACCTTTGAACAAGATTTCTCCACCTGAAATAATTGCTGGTGGTTTGTGCAATCTCATTAATGAGTAAGCAATTGTAGATTTTCCACAACCTGACTCCCCAGCAAGACCAAGGCTTTGTCCTTCTTCAATTTTAAAGCTAACATTGTCAACAGCGCGAACGTAAGAGTTTCCGCCGGTAACGTAGTCAACACATAGATTTTTTACTTCGATAACAGTAGCCATTCTTACGCCTCCCCTCTTTGAGCTTTTTTAATTCTTCTAAGCTCAACTTTTCTAGCTTTATAGTAGCTTTTCATAATTCTTTGTGCTTTAAGTTTAGGGTTAGAAATTTCGTCAATAGCAAAGTTAATTAACGTTAGTCCCATACCAATCATAACAAGCCCAGCAATTGCCCCTGCAACTTCATAGAAATATCCGATACGGAATGCACCTGAGTTTTGTGCATTGTAAAGAATTGTTCCCCAAGTAACGGAGTTCGGGTCACCAAATCCAATAAATTCAAGTGTAGCATGAGCCATAATTGAATAGATAAGAGTTCCAACGAAAGCTGAAGAAATGATTGAAAGCATATTAGGCATAATTTCAATAAATAAAATTCTAAACTTGCTCTCGCCAAGAGTTTCTGCGGAGCGAACGAAATCTCTATTTCGAATACTCATAGTTTGTGCACGAAGTACACGAGAGTTCCAAGGCCAAGATGTAAAACCGATAATCATACTAATCAATAGTGGAGAAACTTCACCAAGCATTGAAGCGATGATAAGTAGTAAAACAATTGTTGGAATAACCATCATAATATTTGTAAGCATAGCAACAACTGCATCGAATTTTCCGCCGATATAACCAGCACTAATACCGACAATCATACTAAGCAAAGTAGTAATACATGCTGCTAAAAGTCCAACAATAAGAGATTGTCTACCTCCGTAAAGAGTTTGTGTGAATACGTCGTAACCAAGACTTGTTGTACCCATAATATTTTGCAATGTAGGGTCTTCTTGATAAGTTTTAAATCTAAAAAGCGGGTCATATGTAGTGAATAAAGGTGCAAACATTGTAAGAACTAAAACTATAATAAGTAAAATTACACCCGCTGTGAATTTTGGACTTTCCTTACAAAAATTTAATGCACTTTTGAACTTTGTCATTAAACATTCATTCCTTTCGGTTAATAATTTTTTTAGCAATAATAAACTGAACTACTTACTTCCTTGACGTCTTGTTCTAGGGTCAAAGTATAGGATTGCAAAGTCAGCAAGAATGTTAGCTGAAAGCATGATAATTGTAGTCATTAATAGAATACCTTGCATTAAAGGATAGTCCCTGTTATTAATTGCTGAAACCATTACACTACCGAGTCCTGGGTAGTTGAAAATTTGTTCAATAATTAGCGAACCACCAAGCATAAATCCAATTTGCATTGCAAGAGTTGTAATTACAGGAAGAAGTGAATTACGAGCTGCGTATGAGAACATTATTTTTTTATCAGGTAAACCTTTAGCGATACCCATTGTTATGTAGTCATCACCTAGTTGGTTAATCATATTCGCTCTCATACCCATAATTCCACCAAGACCAGAAATTACAATTGCTGTGATTGGAACAAAAGCATGATAAAATACGTCTTGAACATATTCAATCCAGTTTGCTGGCTCAAAAAGTGGAGTTACAGCGTATCCAAGTGGAAAAAGTCCAGTGTAAGAAAGTGTGAATAGTAATACGATAGCAGTTACTACTGAAGGAATATTAGCTAAAAATTGTCCACCAACAGTTAAAGCAGTATCAAATTTAGTTCCCCTTCTCCAAGCAACTAAAATACCAAGTAAGTTGTTAATAACAAATCCGATTACAAGTGCCATACCCATTAGAAAAACTGTCCAAGTTAAACCTCTTGAAACTGCTTCAGTTACAGGTAGTGGATAGTAGAAGAATGAAGTTCCCCAATCCCCTTGAAGAATACTTCCTATGTATTTGAAATATGAGACAATTAATGGTTCACTTGAACTAAAACCAAGCATTTCTTCAATTGAAGCAATTACAGCTGGGTCAATTTTTGAACCACTTAATGCAAGGTCAGAAAGGTAACTTTGTACAGGGTCGCCCGGCATAAGACGTGGTAAAAAGAAATTCAAAGTAACAGCACCAAAAAAAGCAAGGGCATAAAAGCCTAATCTTTTTAGTATAAATTTCATCGATTTCATCATTCCTTTGTTTAAGATTTTGTGTTAAGATAATGTCATATAATTAAAAAAATCATATGGCACTATCTTAACAAAACAAGCCTCAAAACTTTCTCAAAGCTCTTTCTTTGTTAAGTTTTTAAGGCTTGTTTTGGTTTATTATGGATTAAGTGTTATGCTTGTTTATTATGCAGTTGGCTCTAATTTTAGAAGTTGTAGAACTTTTGAGTCATGCATAGAAAGTGCTGGGTTACCAGTGTTGTTTTCAGCAGTTGACCAACCAGTAAATCTTGCGTCGCTGTAAACGAACCAGTTACCATTGTAAAGTACAGGAATGTTAATCATATTTTCAGCAAAGTGCATTTCAACTTGATCAGTGATAGCTTTAACTTCTTCTTCTGAAGTAGCAGTTGGAAGTTGTAGAACTAATTCATTGATTTCTTCGTTAATGTAGTTAGTTTGACAAACTGACCACCATGTATCAGTTAGAGCTCTTGATGAGTCAGCGATTGTATCCCAGTAATATCTGTAGATGTCGCCAGCTTGACCATTAGCAGTGTAAAGCATATCCCAGTCACCTGAAGCCCAAGCTTGAGTAACTAATGATAAATCAACAGCTTGTGCAGAAGCATTTACGCCGATTTCTTGCATACCAGCAGCTGAAATCATAGCACCGTCATTCCAGTCAGTCCAACCAGCTGGAGAAACGATTTCGAATGCAATTGGTTTACCTGATGGAGTTTCAACATATCCGTCGCCGTCTACGTCAACAAATCCAGCGTCAGCAAGCATTTGTTTAGCAGTTTCGATGTCATATACAGTGTATTGGTCTTTAATAGCTTCAGCTTCTTCATTAGAGTGACCCATTAATGCTGGAGGAAGACCAGTTACAGGAGGAATATCATTTGATAAGTAACCATAAACAGCTGAGTCGATGATACCTTGACGGTCAACAGCCATTGAAATAGCACGTTTGAATTCAACACTGTTGAAAGCTTCAAGGTTGCCTTCGTCAGTAGTCATATAGTTCATTGAAAGTCTTACACCGTCATTAGTTCCGTACCAGTATTTTTTGTGTTCGTCACCTTGAACGTAAGTTTCTTCAATATTTGGAATAAAGATGTGCGCCCAGTCAACTGAACCAGTTTGTAGTAGAGTTAAAGCAGCATCATTTGAATTGTATTGAGGCATTCTTAATTCGTCAACTGTTAGTTCGTCAGCTTTCCAGTAGTTTTCGTTTCTTGTCATTACAACCATTTCAGGAGTGAATGATTTTACATTTGAGAAAGCACCTGTAACTACAGGAGTGTCAGTGTCATAGATGTATGTAGCAGGGTCAGTAACTGATGACCAAACGTGTTCAGGAATCATCCAGTAGTTAGTGAAAACAGTGTTTCTGTGGAAACGGTTTTCATCTTTCATTACAAGTTCAACAGTGTAATCGTCGATTTTAGTAATGCTTTCAACTTTACCTTCAGAACCTTCTCTATCCCATAGTCCACTCTTATCAATTTCAGGTTTGTCTTTTGAATATTCATATGAGAATACAACGTCATCAGCATTGAATTCTTCGCCGTCGCTCCATAGAACGCCTTGTCTAACCTTAATCGTTAAAGTCTTGTTGTCTTCATGTGAGATGATGTCTTCAGCAAGCCACATATGTTCTTCATTATTGTTATAAGCATCAAAAATGATTAGTGGTTCATACATAAAACCTTGTACCCAACCATAAACACCTTGAGCCATTGGATTAAAGTTTTTGTTCCAACCATCAGTAGTATCGGACATAATAGTTAGTGAAGTTGGTTCAGCACTTACGCTTCCATTATCTCCACCTGGAGCAGTAGTGGAGTCGTTGCCGCCATCAGCAGCAGGATTTGCACAACCAGCTAAAGCACTAGCTAAAAGAGTTGCACCAAGAATAACTGTTAATAGTCTGTTCTTAAAATTTTTCATTTACAACCATTTCCTTTCTTTAACGTGTAAGTATGATTTACACGTTTATTGTCGAGAAGATAAATTTTATTAACTCCCAACAATTTTTTTCATTTTTTACGCCCTTTAGATAATTCTTTCAATAATTTACTTTAAGGTTAAAGTAATAAAATCGTGTAAAATAAAACCTTTTTTTATTTCTACCATAAAGCAATATAGAATTTATATTATTTTGTTCAAAAACACAATTAATATAAATAATGAACAAAATAACAAGTGCGTTTTTTTATCGATTTAGTTTCTACTTTATCGATAAACCTACTTTAACACATAATCTACACAAAGTCAATATCTAAATGCGGTTTTCTATATTTCTTATAAATAACGAGCATTTATTTTAGTGATTATTCACAACAAAAATTGCACTTTTGGTGTTTTACTAATAAAATAATTAATCATAGCAACCTAAAAACTTACCACAAAATCACAAAACTATCACGAAACAGTAAGCAAAATATAGGGACTGCCAACAAAGCAGCCCCTATATAAAGGTAATATTTTGTCCTTTATTTACATTTTCTAGTTACACAAGCTATTGCTATAGTAGCAAAAATACCACTAAAGCAATAGACGGAATAGAATTTCCTTTTAACGGTGCTTCTTAATTGTCATTTTCTTCAGTAGTTTCAATTGGTGCAGTTGCAGATACCAAAGTACATTGAATCATATAATCGTCACAAACATCAAACTCAGCCATTATGAAAATATTTATTTTTTAAGTGCAAATAATCCTACCAAGGATTTTTTAATAAATTATTCATAAAATATTTACAAATTTAACATTTAAGAAATAATTTAAAAAAGCAATAATTATTTCAACCGAAATCAAGTAATTAACAAACTATTTTCTACATTTATATAACTATCTTATTAATAATTTAGAAACATATTTTTACCTCTAGATAGTTAAAAATATCAATTATATCCACATTTTTATATAATTTGCAATAACTCGTTAATATTTTGGTAATAATTATAAATAAAAGCAATTATACTTATTGTTTTATTTAACATATTAATATTTTATTCATATAACTTTATTTCAATACATTTTCACATTATTTCTAAAAAATACCTAAAATAAATTCACAATATATAACTTTTTTGTAACTTTTTATATGTATAATGTAGGTAAGGTTCAAGTTAAAAATTTAAAAGAAATGCGAGAACTGGAAAAACAAAATTTATTTTGGAAAGGAAGATTTTTATGACAAAAATTATTCGCAAGCACTGGACAAAAGGATTAGCGTTTTTTGTAGCAACGCTAATGACGCTTTTGGTTATACCGTTTAACGCTTTCGCCACGGTAGACCCTGTCACAGGAGTTAACCCTCCTATTGCGACCGACCCGCCCGCTGAGGGTAATGATACCTCACCACCTCTAACTCCTCCTTTATATGATATAACTTTAGACGGAAACGGCGGATTTTGGGGTGAAAGCAGTACGAATACTGCAAAAACTCAAGAAAATGGAACTCTTGACCCAACCACAATGCCAGCTGAAAAACCATTTAACGAAGGTTATACTTTCGTAAGTTGGACACTTTCCGACGGAACTATAGTAGATGAAAATTATGTTTTCACTGACAATACTACTATTTACGCGGACTGGTTAAGTTTTAGTTTTGAACCTACATCTTTAATGATGGCAAGAACTTATTCAGCCCCTGATAATCCTGCACCTGTTCCTACTAATGGTTCTACTACAGATGGGCAAATCCCTGGAACACTTACATTAAACAAAACAGCCGATTGGCTTGATTATGACAATGGCATAGCATGGATAGACTTTGAAGTAAGTGGCGTTCCAATTAAATCTGGCTCGGACGTAATTATTATTTTAGACCAATCAGGAAGTATGGGACCTGGGTCAAATTCTAATTATTACAATATTGATGACGAAGTAAAATCAGTTGTTAAAGATTTCGCTAACGATTTATTAGGAAATTCAAATCTTGAAAATAATCGTGTAGCATTAATTCCTTTTAACACAAGCACACCAAATAGCTTTAATTTTGTAAATGATATTAATACTTTTAATACAAAATTTACTGCCGTTGATAATTACATACCTAAAAACGCAACACATTACAACACAGCTTTCGCAAAAGCACAAACATACATTGATAGTGTAGCCACAGACGGTAGACCAATTCATATCGTATTTTTCTCAGACGGTGACCCAAACCCACTTTCAAATAATGGTCAAACATACGCCGAAACTATGAAAAATAATGGTATAACAATACATACTATTGGTTATCAAAGAGCAGATTCTTCATATATGACAGCTTTAGCATCTACAATAAATAACCAAACTAGTTATGTAAATGTCACTAACATAAATAACCTTGCAGACGTTTATGCAACAGTAGCTGAAAATATTAAACTTGCTGCTTATGATGCAACTATTGTTGACCCAATGTCACAATATTTCACATTGTATGATGATTCTACTTTGACAACTCCTCCAGTTGGATATTCAACAGGTTCAAGTATCGATTTAACAGCTAACGATGATAAAATCTCATTCTTTATTGGAGATGTTACAGAAACAGCGAAAAAATATAGAATTTTAGTTGAATTAAAAGATGAATACAAAAATGTTCAAGGTACTTATTTAACAAATGACCAAGCAACCCTTGAATATACTGACCCAGCCGATACAACCAGTAGCAAAGACTTCCCACAACCTGACGTAACTGTATTAGGCGGAAGTATCGATGTTAAATATTATTTAGTAGATGAAGATGGTAAATATACAGAACTTGACGGAACAGTAATTGACAACCAAGCAATTTATGAAAACGCTCTTGTTTCATCAAGCAAATACTATACTGATTTAGACACTGAAAATAAACCAATCGAAATTCTAAAATTAAATACTCCTTATTCAATTCCAGCTAACTTTAACGTACCTGACGGATATGTCTTAGTTCCTAATCAAGAAAATGTACAAATTACATTAAATAGAACTACTTCTTCTGCTGTTGCTGAATTTAAGGTAGTTAAAGACATTCCAAAAGTTACAGTAACGTATACTCCTGGCGAGGGCGGATATACTGATACAGTTAATGGCACTAATATTACAATGGAAATCGATTCAGGCTCCGACCATACAGTTTTAGGTTATCCTAACACATTTACACCTCCAGAAGGTAAAGAATTTAGTCACTGGGTATTAGCAGGTGATGATTTAGGCACTGAATATGACCCAACTGATGTAATTGAAAACATCACTCAAAACATCACTTTAATTGCACAGTATAAATATAAAGTTTATACAGTGACATTCTTTAATGATGACGGAACAACTGTATTAAAAGCTAATCAAAATATCATATATAATACAGCTTGGAATAGCGTTTGGAAACCAGCAACTACCCCAACAACAACTATGACAAATACAGATATGTTTGAATACACTTTCCTTGGTTACTATGAGAAAGGCGATAGTAATCAAACAATTGTATCAACTTTCCCAACTAATGTAACAAGAAACTTAACTTACATTGCAAAATATAGTACAGAGTATAGAACTTTCACTGTGACTTTTGTAGTTGAAAGTGAAAATGGTACTCCTCTTGGTACATTAACAGAAGGTACAAACGTTAATGTTGATACAATTACAAGAACTGTTGATTACGGTACTGTTATTAACACAATTGTAGGTCCAACAGTTAATGTAACTGACCCTGTAAACGACTATTTCACAGGGGAATGGAAATTAATTGAACCAGCTGGCTATATGGAAAGCACAGTAACTAAAAACATTACCCTTGAAGCACAAATTGACCCTAAACCAGACGTAATTTTTAAAGGGTTTAATACTGTACTCAACGGAAATGACGCAGTTGAATTATTTGATAACACAACACATACACATACCGTTGATTTAGTAAATGATGACTATACTTTATTATTCTTAGACGAAAATGAATGGTTACAAGCTACTGCTAGTGTAAGCGGACTAAACGTTAATACTTATAATATTCCTACTCCAACTCTAGTTGCTGGTGAATATAAAGTAATGAAGGGCGAAGAAGACGTAACCGACAAAGTTAAAGTTGGTTTTGATGACTTAGGAATCCTTCAAATCACTCCTTCATTTATGATAGTTTATGAAGACGGAGTTGATAATGAAATAATCAACACTGCACCTACAGATAGTAGATACCATACTCCTGGTTCAACTATAAATTTAGCAGCTAACACATTTATAAGAGATACTAATTTGTATACTTTCTTATACTGGGACATTGATATGGCAATAGACGGTTACACTTTCCCAGAAAACTTCACAAGTTACACTTTAATCGACGGAAATTACGCAGTAATTACTGCAAAAGCTGTTTGGGAAACATTAAGAATTAATGTAACTTTCAAAGCTAACACAGGTGGTATATTGACAGGTTTAGCAGCTGGCGAAACTGAAAAAACTTATTCCGTTTCAAAAGGTCAAACTTGGGCACAATTAGCACTTACATACCCAGGTACACAAGCAAATGAAGGTTTTTATTTCACTGGTTGGACTTACACTTATGACGGGAATGCAATAACTATTGACGCGATTAAGGGTATGGAACAACTAAACAAAAACATAGTTGCAACAGCAAACTTCGCAGAAAAAGAAGATTTATCCACTGCTGTAACTCTACCTGACCAATATGTAGACTACAACACATTCGAACAATTTTACGACCTACCAATTTTAACAACTGACTTTGATGGCGACGGTGAAAATGACAATATGACAGGTGTTATGATTGATGACATGTACGTTGTTCTATACATTAACCCATCTTCTGGAACTGATGTTGGCGAATATCCACTAAGAGCAACTGGTATAGAATATTCTATCTTCAATTCTGACGGAACTGATGTATCAGAAATGTACGCAGAACCTACTTTCGATTTAGGAAGTCTATTTATTGAACAACTTGACGTTAGCGTAACAATTGAAGATGATTATAAGATGTTCGGTTCAAGTGACCCTACTTTTGTAATGCCAGTATTTGCAGCTACTACTAAGTACAGTCAAGCTGTAATTGCTGAAATTAATGACAAATTAACTGCAAATTCAAACAAAGTTATCCGCCTAAACGAAGCTAATATGGACAGAACTACTCCTGAAGAAGATGTTAAATATGGAGCTGACGGAGATCCAACAGCTTATGTAAACGTATTAGTTCTTGATAAAACAGTTACTGGCGACAAAAATATTGCTATCACTGTAAATCCAGGTGACTTTACAATTGCTGAAGCTGAACTTGATTTTGACTATCTAGAAGTTTCTGCATTAGATCAAGAAGAATACTATAATGGTGCAGTTCAATCTTATAGCAAAGATGTTTTAGCTACACTTGATGAAAATTCAATAAAAGGTGGAGAAACTGTTACAATTTGGTACCAATATGGTGACCTAATCGATAACGGTGCTTGGACATTAGAGCCTCCATCAAGAAAAGACGTAGGAACAACTTCATTTAATGTAAGGGCAACTGCTGCCAACCATTCTGCTGCTTACTATTATGGTGTAGACCAATCTGGCGTTGACTTTACAATTATGACATTAACTATGGTTGCTAGAATTAATGATGACGGCAAACTTTACGGATTATCAGATGTTGACACTGACCCACAAGGTTACATGGGCTTTAACAGAGATACAAACGGAAATATTAACCTGTTTAATGCAAGTGTAGTTGGTGCTGGCGAGCCAGTTTACGAACCTACAACTGTTACTGATGATGACCAAGCATTAGTTAATGAGAAATTTAATTACTTAATAATTGACCGTATTCCAGAAGACAGAACATTACCATTACCAGAAGAAGACGTTAAATTTAATGCTGGCGTTGAGGCTTATAATGAAGTTCTAGTTGCAATGTACGATGAATATGACGAAGAATTTGAACCTCAAGCACTAAGAGCAATATTAAACGAATATGTAACTCAAGTAATTTATATTTACGGTAATGACGATATGCCAAATATTAAAATTTCAATCCACGCTGGCGATTTCACAATTAATCAACGTGATGTTACAATTACTGCAAACGATGATACTAAAGTACAAGGAACAACTGATCCTGTAAACTTTGCGGGAGTTACTAAAGAAATTTCAGATTTAACATTCGTTCCAACTCCAACAACTGGTTTAATTAATGGAGATATGTTCAATTTCACAGTTGAAAGAATTCCAGGCTTTATATCAGATACACAAGGACGAAATGTGGACGTATTAGCTCCAATGTATGACCCTACAGATCTAACCGGTGTAATAGGAATTGCTACAAACTATAATTTCATCTATGAAAATGGAGATCTAACAGTTTTATTACCACAACCAATTTTCGATGTAAATGTTCAAATCGTTAACCAAGTAAATGGTGACGTTCTTTCAGGACCAACTTTCGTATCTTCAAATATAGCAGGCGCAGCATATAATATCCCTGACGCATTTATCGTAGCACCAGCTGGATATACATTTGTAAGTATGAACGCAGCGCAAGACGGTACAATTCCACAAGGCGGTTTATTAGTAACTGTATTCGTAACACCAACTACAAACCCAATTAACGAAACAACAGGACCTGATGAAGAAGATATTCCTGACGAAACAGTACCACTTGTAGTACCTGAAACAACTAACATTTTAGCAGAAACTGATGAAGAAATTATTGATGATGACGTTCCACTAGCAGTTCCAATTACAAACGATGGAGATAATGGAAACATTACAAGTTACTTCACAATAACTGCAATCACAGCTCTACTAGGCTTCTTCTTAGTAAGATTTACAATGAAAAAACGTGAAGAATAAAAGTAGTTAAAGCTAAAATTATCAATTAAAAGCAAATAAAATAAATTAAATAATAAAGGGACTGCCACCGTGCAGTCCCTTTATTTATGTGCGGTATTTATGTTGATAATATTGTTACTGAAACAACAAATTGTAGGAGAGGGTTTCCACGCCCTCCCCCATATTATGATATAATTTTATAATATTATCATTGTTTTATTTGGAATATACATTAATAATTACCGGAAAGGTTGGCTATAAAATCCATTAATATAATTCATATTTCAATGAGCAAACCCTACAATTCGTATCAGAATAACGGGAGGAGCAGAGCCCCTCCCCTACAATTTATATATCAAATTAATATTATCCAACAACAAAAAAGCTACACTATGCATCGTGTAGCTTTTTATATTATTTAATTAATTTTTTAAAACTAAGCCAGAATGACTTAAACTAACTGTACTGGTGGTATCACTCCCATCTAAACTTCGATATTTCTTCCTAAGATGTTATAAATCATACAATCCACCTACGTTTCTAAATGTTTATCATTCAATATATTAAGTAACTATGTGAAAGTAAAAACCTCTCATTCTATAATATTTTTATGGCATTAGAATAATATATATCAATTAGTACACTGGTATTACACCCTTCACTTAATATTTTTAAGGTTTACATCTTTCAATTAAATTCTTTTAGGAAAATTTTACGCCAAATCATAAGCATTTCTCCTTTGAAGTAAAATATTAAATTGACATGAGCCTGTGCTTTATTTAGCAAACATCACCTTTCACTTAATGAGCTAAAGCACTGTTAATGAGTAAATCCTATCATTTACTAACGAAGTATATAAACAATTACTCATTTTAAATTAGTGGTCTTACGTTTAGTACATTGGACTCAACCCTTTCATTATTTTCTGATAAAAAAGAAAGTTTTGTACCCATCCATAAGGCATTTCTCCTAACTAAAATTATATAATTCACTGATTTACTCAGCGATTCTTTTGTAGACCTTTTAAATACTAGGTTTCCATCGGAACGTACCTCTTATTCAAATTTTTTATTCCGTAAAGTTAAAATTTAATCCAAACTACCAAATAATCACTCCGTATATTCTAATACGTAAACAAACTCGTCACTTATATTGCATTTTGACTAACTATGCAATTTTCTCTCGCAATTGAACCAACTGTTTCAAGATATTTCGTAAAACCAGTGTTTAATCTTTGCGAATTAAAGTATCAATCATCAGCAATTATCTGTGGGATAATCTTGGGTGTTATACCCTATTACATTTCACCGCTTTTGCCGTTTTGCTTTATTCAATTGTAATAATTCGTGAAATGTTTACTGTTATAGTTAATATTAACTACTAAATCAATTAATATTATATAACCATTGGCAACAACTTATTGCCTGAATTTTGAATTTACTTCTTATTCAGTTATTTGTATTGAAGCCTAATATATATAACCACTTTGGTTTAACTAAAAGAAAATTTCTTTCTAGAGAATTCCCTTTTTAGTCCGAAAGTATAGACTTTATCTACAAATAACCTTATAAGAAGCTGTCGCTAGTGAATCAATATCCATTGGACTCGCTCCCTTTCTATAGAATCCGTTCAAACCTTGCTTAATTTCTAGAACAAATTCCTACACACTCAGGAAAGATTACAAATTGACGATTACTCTCAACACTGATACACGAAAACCATCAATTCCCTGACATTCTCCGTACCTTAAGATGAACATCTTCCTTCAAAAAATTTCTCATTCTGCCCTCGGTAATAAATTAAAATAGCAACTACTCACAAGACAAATTCAGCTATTTGAAATTAAAGCAAGATTTAAATCCCTTTTCACTTCAACTTCATTTTAATCATTTTCTTTACAATGATGTTTTTAAGACAACTAAACTAGTTTCGTTAAAACTTACCTACAAATTGGTGAAATCAAATTTTTAGAAGTTAATATAAGTCTTTTGCTATAAAATAATTTATATAGTATACAATTGACTTTTGCAATAAATTATTTTTTAAGTTAACTTATATTTTAGTTTCTTTCCTTGAAATAATAATACCACACATTTTATGAAATGTCAATAGTTTTTTTCAATAATTTTAAAATAAAATTACACAATATTGCACAAACGTTAAAATGTACCGAGTTAAAAGGTTTTCACAGTTTTTTCAGAATATTTACATATACTTTCTATTGACTATAATGTTAGATAGTAGTATAATTAAGTTGAAATTAGTTTTAATTTAGTAAATTTTGACGAATTACAAACATTATAATGAAAGGACTTGAAAAATTATGGAAAATATGGAAAACGAAATGTACGAAGATTTGTACACACTTGTAAACGAAGATGGAGAAGAAGGAGTTTTTGAACTTATCGACCGCATTGAGGAAGATGGAGTGAAATACTTTGCCCTTGCACCATTCTATGAAAATCCTGAAGAAATCCCTGAAGAAAGCGATCCACTTATCATTCTAAAAGGCGACGTTGTTGACGGTGAAGACGTTTTAGTTCCAATCGACAATGAAGAAGATTTTAATAAAGTTGCTGAAATTTTTATGACAAGACTTGAAGATGAAATCGACTTTGAAGTTGAAAAATAATTAAAAACTATTTTTTAGTGAAGAATGTATAGTTCTTCACTAAAATTTTATATATAAAAAGAAAGAGGTTATTATTATGGCAAAATCGACAGAGTTAAGAAGAGCAGAAGAAAAGCTCAATATGACAAAAATGGAAAAATTTAAAAATCATTGGTACTATCACAAGTGGTTTTATGTAGCAGGAGTAGCTGGAATAGCTTTAGTAATTTGGATTTTATCTTCAACACTTTTTGCAACAAGAGCTGACTATAACATAGGCTTTATCACAAATTCATATATGCCAGCGGAAATTTTAGAAGAAATGGAAAATGAATTGTCAAAAGTAGCAGATGACAGGAATGGCGACGGCGAGGGTATGCTAACGTTTAATCATTACCAAATTTCATTTGATGAAAACGCTGACCCCAACACAGTTATTGCAAACCAAACAAGACTTGTAGCAAATATTAGCAGTCATGAGCAAATGATATATATTTTTGATGACCCTACTATATATAAAGGATATTTTGAAGGATTAATTTCCACTAATGATGGCGAGTTATTGTCCGCAGAGGGCGAATTTGAAGCAAGCGACTTTGGCGCACCTCTTTCCGACGTTGAAATTTTCCACAATTTAGATAGCTATGATTATTTAAAAGATATGCGAATTTTAATGGCTGACGAAGATTTTATAAAAAGCCTTGAAAAAGATGATTATACAACATATTACGAGGATTCAAAACTATATTTAGAACGAATTTTAGGAAATTAAGTTAAATTATACAAAAATCAGTAAATATTTTTACTAACAAATTTCACAAAAAAACCTTGATTTTTTTCACCCTATGTGTTATAATAACTATGGAGTAAAGATTAAGTTTTTACTTTCATTTATTGAAGATAACTTCTGCCTTGTTCGAGCCAGTGTGGCATTATAATCCAACACGTTATAATTGGGATTCGGACTCTTACTGAAGATTGCAGACCTCCCGCTTGTTGCTTTGACTTCAAGTGGAAGAAGGGAGCGTGAGGCTTTAAGGTTCACTTACCCACCCTGCTTAGTGCGGGTTTTAACAGTCATACGACGACAAGGCGGTATATCTTATTTTCGATATATCAATTTATTAATTAAAAACTTCAAACCTTTGTAGTATTATGCTACGAAGGTTTTTTTGTTTTTTGATGCAAAATTTGTAGCTATGAACTGTCCTCTATTTCAGGAGGAGCAGAGCCACTCCCCTACAATATTAAACCTCACAGAAGTTATCCCTATTGTAGGTCGCCTTACAAAATCTGTTATGATATTAGGGAATGCATACAATGCATTACGTAATATGAGTTGCCATACAAAACTATGACCTCGCAAAAACTATTTATCCTCTTTCACTTTGTACAGTGCGGGCAAGGATGCAACGGCACGTTGCCTTTACAAGATTGGATTTTTGTGATATACTAAATAAATATGTTCTTGTCCAATTATTTTTAGAAAGTAAGGTTATTATGAATTTTCAAATTGAAATAAAACAATATAGAAAACACCTTTCCCTCCCCTGTCAAATTATCGATAATCACCTAAAACTCGCTAGTAGCGACGCAATCAAGGTCATTATCTACATTTTGTACAGCGAAAAAGAAAATTTTACAAGTGAGGAAATTGCTAGTAAAACTGGTGTGTCAACTTATTCTGTGGAGGAAGCAATTTTTTATTGGGAAAGAGCTGAGATTCTTAAAACTACCTCAAAATCTAATGAAAATATTGCCCAAACACCAACAACTAACGAAATTTCTATTGAAGAAAAAATTGAAATTCTACCTAAAGTAGAAAAATCTCCCGAAACAACAACAGAAATTCCAAAGAAAAAAGCAAAAGCTTTAAAATATACTCCAAGAGAAATTGAAAAGAGAATTTCCGAAGAAAGTGAACTAAAATTCCTTACCGAAGCAATTCAGCAAGCATTTAAACGACCAATTACATATACAGAACAAGTTGGCATTGTGAACTTTTTTGAATACTACCACCTGCCAGCAAGTGTGATTTTAATTTTAGTTGAATATTGTATTTCAATAGACAAAGGCAGCGTACATTATATGGAGAAAATCGCTGCAAGTTGGGCAGAAAATGGCATTAACACTCATATTCTAGCTGAAAATGAAATAATAAATATGGAGAAAAAATCAAGCTATGAGGGACAAGTTAGAAAAGCTCTATTCCTTGAAACTAACCTTACTCCAACCCAAAAAGAATACATTTCTAAATGGATTTCAATGGGAATTTCAATAGATATGATAACTTTTTCTTCGGAAAAATGTATCGATGCAATAAACAAGCTTTCTTTCCCTTACATGGATAAAATTTTGCATAATTGGACAGAAAAAGGTTATAAACTGCGAATTGACGTAAAGGATAGTAAAAATAATTATCAAGTGAAAAATTCTACTGAAAGTAGTCATTCCTATGACCTAAACGAGTTTATGCAAATGGCGGTTAATAATACTCCCCAATTTTCAACAAATAATGAATAAAGAAAGGAACTAATATTATTATGAAATATAATCAAGAAGCCTTTTTTAATGCGGAGGAAAAACTCAAAAGTCGCAGATTGCACTCAATCACTTCTTATGAAGAACGAAAAATCGAAATAGAAAATATTTCTCCAGAAATAGCGAAAATTTCCCGTGATATCGCAAATACCGGCATTGAATTATCGAAAATTATCCTTCGTGGCGGTGAAAATCTTGAAGCTAGCGTAAACGCGCTACGAGAAAAAAATCTTCATTCCCAAGCAGTGATAAAAACTATGCTTGTTGACTATGGTTATCCAGAAAATTATTTGGCAATGAAATTCCACTGCGAAAATTGCGAAGATACAGGGTTTATAAATGGAAAAAGATGTGCTTGCTTTGAAAAATTGTTGCAAGAACAAGCGGTTGCACAGCTAAATAAAAATTGCAACATTAAATTACAGGATTTTTCTGAATTTAGCATTGAATATTATTCCGATGAGATTGACCCGAAACTAGGTGTTTCCCCAAGACAAAAAATGGCTCTAAATTTCAAGGCTTGCAAAGATTATTCTGAGAATTTCTCACCTGAAGCAATTAGTTTATTCCTTTGCGGAAATACGGGGCTTGGAAAAACTCTCCTTTCTTCTTGCATTGCGAAAGAAGTGCTAAAGCGTGGTTATACTGTCGCTTTTGACTCAATACAAAACATCTTAAAAGCTATTGAGGACGAGCATTTCGGACGTGTTTCAAACCGTGATACTGTAAAAGTTATTACTGAAGTTGACTTACTTATTTTAGATGATTTGGGTGCAGAATTTGCTTCCTCTTTCTATTTTTCAGCCCTTTACAATATAATTAACACGCGAATAAACAAAAATTTACCACTTATAATTAGTACAAATTTCTCCCTTGAAGAATTACAAAAAAGATATGATGACAAAATTGTTTCAAGGCTTTTAGGCACTTTTAGTTGGCTGCTTTTTATGGGGAAAGACATTAGAATGATTAATTCTGTTATGAAAAAGAAGTAATTTCACTTGCAAGATTTAATTTTTCACAATTCAGATGTTTTTCACAAAATTATCATAATTTTATGCTAAAATAACAACTAGCATTGAAGAAAATATACTCTTTATAAATGAAAGGAATGGTTATAAAAATGAAAAAATTATTAGCAATTGCAATTCTATGTGGGCTGATGCTTACTACTTTTGCAGCTTGTACAAACGATGGTGAAGGGGCAGAAACTACTGCTGAAACTACTGTAGCTGAGGGAAACGACGATAGTGAAGAAACTAGCGGACCTACTGAAACGGGTGCAATTGAAGTAGAAGAAACAAGAACTTTTGACGAAGCTTTAGCACTTTCAAATGAAGTCCTAGCAAAAATCGATGAAGGAGTAGATTTCGACGAACTTATCGCTGAATATGGTGAAGACCCAGGAATGGAAACTTATCCAATGGGTTATGTTGTAACTCCTGGAATGATGGTTGCTGAGTTTGAAGAAGAAAGTTATGCTCTTGAAGTTGACGAAATCAGTGACGAACCTGTAAAAACTTCTTACGGTTATCATATTGTTCAAAGACTTGCTGCTGACCAAGAATTTTACGATGCAAATGCTGACGAATTGAATTATTATTATTTATTTGACTCATTTAATGCTGAATATGAAATTGCAATTTCCTCTGCGGAAGTTACTTATAAAGAAGATTTTTATGACATCACACCTTTAAATGTTGATGACTATATGGATAGCGAAGGTCTAATTTTAATTAATGGACAAGAAATTCCTTTTGACTTATTCACATACTTTTTTGTAGCAATTACTTCTGAAGTTGACCTTGGGGACAAAACTTTTTGGGAAACTGAAGACGGTGCTGCAATGGTAAATGAAGTGAAACAAAGTGCAATCGACTACTGTATCCAATACATCATTATGGAACAAATGGCAACTTCAAGAGGTATTGATTTAACTGAAGAAGAAATGACTGCATTTGAAGCTGAGTTAGACTCAATTATTGAGCAAAACGGTGGCGAAGAAACTTTTACTGGTTTACTTGAAGAAATTTACGTTTCTCTTGACACATACAAAAGAATTGGGCTTATAACTGCAAAATCTGATGCAATTATGAATAGCTTTAGAGATAACGGACTTCCAGAAGGAACAACTGCTGACCAAGTTATTGAATATTTCAATGACACGGAAGAAAGCCAATTAGTTCGTGTTAAACACGTTTTAATTTCAGGTGCAGAACCTCCAGCGGAAGAAACTACTACTGAAGCTTCTGAATAATATTTAACTTTAAAAGGTTGTAACAAAACACTATTTTTGTTTTGTTACAACCTTTTTTCATTTAAAATTGAAATTTATTTGAAAACGATTTCTTGAAATTTTCAACAAATTCATATATTTTTCTCGGTTTAAAGCAATAAAAAACCCTTAAAACCAGTATAAACACCAATTTTAAGGGTAATAAATAATAAATTGTAACAATAAAACACTTTGAAAACAATTTCAAATTAAAATATTTTATCAAATCTTGTCAATAACTGTTAAATATTTTAATAAAATTATGTCAAAATTAAACCTTTATCATCTAACAATTCTATTCCGAAACTGCATGATGAATAAAAGTGATATTTTTGTGCAAGTCTTTAACCGTCTGTCTTTCTATAAACTTTGTAGGCAATAAAACACGTTGTGGTTTTCTATCTGGATTTTCAATTATTGCCATAAGCAACTCTGCCGCCGCAACAGCCAAATCCTCCATAGGTACACTAATAGTAGTAAGTGGTGGACTTGAAATTCGTGATTCAGGGTAATCGTCGTGTCCAATAACTGAAAAATCTTTAGGAACGTCATATCCCATTTGCCTAGCTTTAGAAATAAAAGCAAGGGCTTTAACATCATCTGTTGTCATAACTGCACTTGGTGGATTATCAAGTCTAAGGATTTTCTCACTAGCTTCAAAAGCCGCCTCTGGCCCATATCCCGCCTCGAAGATTAATTCATCACTAACTTCAAGCCCAGCAGCTCTAATAGCTGAAATATAGCCGTCATAGCGATCCTGACTTACAATATATTCAAGTGGGGCATGTATCAAAGCAATACGTTTATGCCCTTTATCGATTAAGTGCTTAACAGCAGCTTTCGCATCATTATAACTATCAATATCTACAGAATTTACGTCACGACAACCATTTAAAGTTGTTGCGTGAGGATAACCGATAATCACAAATGGGAAATTAAGCTTAGAAAGCTCGATAATTGTTTCATCATAAATTCTTGCGCCGATAAGTATTATACCACGAACCACACCACCTGAAATTAAGTCAATACATTTTTGTAATTCTGCTTCGTTATTTTCCTCCATTAAAAGAAGAATTTCCATAGAATTTTTTCTTGTGACTTCTTGAAAACCTAACAGCATTTGTGCTATATAAGGGTTAATCATCTCAGGGTTTGATGCGTGTGAAGGGAGAATTGCGATGTTATTTAGATTTTGGTTAGCCATTCTTTGAGCAATTATGTTAGGACGATAATTTAACTCATCAATAGCTTGTAATACTTTTTTGCGTTTGTATGGTGATACAGAAGCAGAATCGTTAAGCACTCTTGAAACAGTTGCAATGGATACGCCAGCATGTTTCGCTACGTCTTTTATAGTTGCTACCATAACTAAACCTCCTCTTGTAAAAAATTAAAAAATGTTAAGCAAAAAACGAATTTTCATCAAATTTTGTTAACATATTGAAGTTGGTTAGGACTGAAAATTGAGGTCAAAAGCAATTGATTTAAATATATATTGTAAAAAACACAAGTGTTTAAGCCGATTTATCGGAAAAATGTATACAAATCATGAAAAGAGTGTTTGTAGATAACCAATTTAATAAATTTTAACAAAATTCATCAAACATTTTCAATTGTTTTCAAAAAATTAACAGTTTGTACACATATTCTTTTATACTATTATAATACCACTAATATAATTCTATGTCAATGACAAATCCGCTAATAATTATCAAGAAAAATGCACTAATCTTACAAAAATCAGCAAAAATCACATTTTAAGGAAAAACGAGAAAAACATACTATAATAGAGTAATATTTATTAACATGAGAATAAATTCGTATAATTAGATTTTGTGAAATCGTTTTCTTATGTTATGATTTAATTGAGGAAAAAGCGAAATATTTAGTAACGAACAACCGCTTAAATAGTTAATTCTTTTGACTAACACTCTATGAAACAAGTTTCAACAATTCCACAAAAATAATAACAAGGTTTTTGTGTGCAATATAGATAAACCAATTTACTTTTTGAGATATTAATAAATATTTCTTTAGCGACTATTAAAAAGGAATAGTGATTTTATGAATAGGAACGTTCATATCATTTCCCACACACATTGGGATAGGGAATGGTATATAAATAGTAAGTTCGTCAATGAATGGCTTCCTATCTTCTTTGAAGAATTATTTGCAACTTTGGAAAAAGATCCCGATTATCGTTTTGTTTTAGATGGGCAAACCTTAATGGTGGAGGATTGTTGCAACGAGCTCCAAAGGACAGGAAAAAATGTTGAGGAATTTAGAGAGAAAATCTCTAGTTTCGCCAAAAAAGGACAGCTTATTTTAGGACCTTACTACTTGCAACCAGATTGGCAATTAGCAAGCGGAGAGGCTCTAATCCGTAATATGTACTACGGACAAAAAATTTCCCATGAATTGGGCGGTGGAACTTTAACCGGTTGGCTTCCCGACAACTTTGGACAAATATCACAAACACCACAAATCCACAAACTTTTCGATATGAAAGGAATTGTAGTTTGGCACGGAATTGAGATTAATCCTTATAATTTAAATACCGAGTTTCAATGGGTTTCTCCCGACGGAACTACAATGGTTTGTAACTATCTATTAGGCGGTTATTGCAACGCTATTGGACTTGCAAGATTTCCTGACATTGTTTATGAGAGAATTAGGAATGAGGTTGAAAAAATCCAGTCCTATTCTGCTACAGGAAATGTACTTTTAATGGACGGTTATGACCAACAAATTAAACCCGATGATATTTTAGAATTTGTAAGAGATAAAAGGGCTGATTTTGATGATTATTCTGTAAAATTAAGCACACCAGATGAACTTATAGATTCAATTTTAGAAAGTGACGCACCTTTGCAAAAACTCTATGGTGCACAATATAACGGCAGTAATGTTTCTGTTTATCCAGGAATTTTATCTTCAAGAATGTATTTAAAACTTGAAAATGATAAATTACAGCGAATGCTTGAAAATTATGCCGAACCATTAGCTGCAATGTTTTCTATTATCGGAGGAGATTATCCTGCTGAAAAACTTGATTATGCATGGAAAATGCTCCTTAAAAATCTCCCTCACGATAGCATTTGCGGTGTAAGCGTTGATGACGTTCATCGAGAGATGGAGGAGCGAACGTTTAAAGCAATGAGAGCAGTTCGAGAAATATTAGTTGATGTTTCTTCGAAATTCAGTTACGCAGCTGATACTTCATCTTTTGAGGACAGTGAGCAAACTTACACTGTGATAAACCCTCTCCCCTATGCGAGAAAAACTATTGTATATATGCCTTGCAAAAAGCCAAATGACATATTGGTTGTAGATGAAAATGGTGACGAATGTGTCTGTCAGCCTAATAAATTTGGTGTAATGGTTGAAGTGGAATTACAATCTTTTGAACTAAAAAGTTTTGGACTTTACCGTGGAAAGGTTAGACAAAATATTGTTGACGATAATGATTTCACCGCTGAAAATGAATTTTTGAAAGTGATTTGCAATCAAGATGGAAGTTTAACAGTATACGACAAAATAAATGGAAGAACCTACGAAGATGTCGGTGTATTCGAGGATAGTGCCGACAATGGTGATGAATATAATTATTCATTTGCAAAACATGACATACCTTATACAACGAAAGGCGAAAAAGCAGAAATAACTGTTATTCAAAGCGGTGAAATCCGCAAAGTCTTTAGAATTGAAAGGGTGATGAAACTTCCGAAATCTTTGTCAGAAGATAGAAATTTGCGAAGCTTAGAGCTTATTGAAGTTCCAATTGTAACAAATGTTACCTTAACAAGAGGCGACCCTGTCTTAGCTTTCCACACAGTAATCAAAAACACCTGTCGTGACCATAGATTACGGGTTTTATTCCCAACAGGAATTAAAACGGGAGTATCCCACGCCTCAGCTCAATTTGATGTGACTTCCCACTTTATAAACCCTCTGAATAATTCTAAAGAATTAGATGACGAGTTAAAAAGAGTGTTTAATGCAGCACACGAAACCACTAAAATTACACAGTTTCCTCAGAAGGATTTTTGTGCATTAACTGATGGAGAAGTTACTGCCGCAGTGATTAATAAAGGGCTTCCTGAATATGAAATTATCCCTGAAAACAATACTGTAGCACTTACTCTATTCCGTGCGGTAGGCTGGCTCGCAAGAACTGATTTAAACACACGAACTGGTGATGCTGGACCAATGATTTTAACTCCCGAAGCACAGTGCTTAAGAGAAATGGACTTCCACTACGGATTTTGTTCAGTAAATCATTCTCCACACAGTATTGAACTTGATAGAATTGTTTCAAGTTTTACTACCTATGCACCTTGTTTAAAAAATGACCTTCATTTCGGAATAACAATTAAACCTTTTGGAGGCATTGAAAGCGGAGATGTTCATCTTTCAACGTTAAAATGTGCCCAAGATAGCAAAGATATTATTTTAAGATTTTATAATGTTAAAAATGAAAAAACAACAGCAAAAATTAATGTTCCATACGGAAAAAAAGCTTTTATTTCCTCACCATATGAAGATAAAAAGGCCGAAATCCCCATTAAACACGGGATAATAGAATTAGATTTTGTAGCAAAAGAAATAATCACAATAAGAATCGAACCAATAGAAACACACAATTCCTTTGATGGAAAACCAATTGACACAACAACAATTTGCCGCTCTGAACTGGAGTATAATTTCTCTAAATATGAAATCCCAATTTGCGTTACAAATGAAGAAATTAGCAGTGAAGAAAAACGTGCTGGCGACCTTGAAAAAGAGTACCTGTCTAAGGACGTTATCGCAACTGATTTAGAAGAAAAACTTACTAAGTTAGAAAGTCATACACTAAACGAAAAAACTCACGCTGCTACTAAAAGAATGGAAGCTTACTCATTAAAACGTGCCTATTTAGAAGCGAAAATTTCAGCTATTTTTGCAAAAGAAACAAATTTAAGACTTACTTTTGGAAATCATTCAAAAGAATACGCTGAATATCAAGAAGAAATCGCTAATCAATTGAGAGAGCTTTCATACGCATTAAACCTTGCTAGAATCGATAAACGAGTGAGTGAGTATATTGTAGATTATTATACTCACCAAAACACACTAGCAGAAGAAAACTGTTCACCCTATGGATTTGTTTGGAGAGATGAATTATGTTATACAAAGAAAAACGAATGCTCGAAAGAGAGATAAAGTTTACTAGAATTTATTGGGATAACAGAGATTCCAATAAACATTTAAAAGAGGCGCTGTGTATGCAATACCAGCTAAAAACTCTTTTCACACCACTTAGAAATGAGATGACCGATAGAGTTGCAGGGCATATAAACCCTGCAACCATCGGAATTTTCTCCCTACGGCCAACACATTTTGTTGATGAACTTGGGTATTGCTTCGATGATATTGAATTTAACGCTTTGTGTGAAGAAGCCATTCATAATGGAAATTTTACAAAGGACGAAATTCGTATAATCGAAGAAGTTGCCGATTATTGGAAAGAAAAAAATACAAATACATATATAAGAAGTACCTTGCCAAAAGAAATTAAAAACTCTATTGGTGGAGATGATTTTAAACGCGAATCAGCTGCTGTCTATCCGCTATATCGACTTTCGGGAGCACATTTGAACTTTGCAAAGCTTTTGAAAATCGGTTTAG
Organism: uncultured Oscillospiraceae bacterium; assembly: GCA_964370845.1. Classification (GTDB taxonomy): domain Bacteria; phylum Bacillota; class Clostridia; order Oscillospirales; family Ruminococcaceae; genus CAYJLB01. The sequence goes on along the minus strand of CAYJLB010000012.1, from coordinate 12,909 downwards.
TTGGCTTAATAAAAGAGATTGAAGATGCAAAAGCAAATGTTAAAAGTGAAGATTCAATCGCCTTTTATGAAGGAATGATTTTGCAACTAGAAACAATTATAGAAATTTGTATTAGTTATAGAAATTATTTAACCGACCTTGCTATTGAAACTGCTGAACCTAGAAAATCTGAACTTAACAAAATGGCGGAAATTATGAACAGTATTGCTCATAATCCACCAAAAAATTTCAGAGAAGCGGTACAATTAGTTTACCTTTATATGGCAGCGTCCGACAGCAAAGAAATCGGAAGATTAGATGCTTATCTTGCTCCATTTTATAAAAAAGATATTGAAAAAGGAACTTACACAAGAGAAGAATTTGTGGACATGATAGTTGACTTTTTCGATATGGTAGAGTACGAACTTCACCGTGACACAAGAGCTGTGATTGGCGGTGTAGGACGTGAAGATGAAGCAACTTCGGACGAACTTGCTCTAATTGTATTAGATGCAATCGAAAAACGTCCAATGGCAAATCGATCCGATAGAAATTATCAAATTTTACCACAAGTTTGCCTTCGTTGCTATAAAGGAATGAATGAAAAGCTTGTAAATAGAGCTATCGAACTACTTGGAAAAGGCTACTGTTTCCCAGTTCTTTACAATGATGATGTTAATGTGCCTAATGTAATGCGTGCTATGGACGTTCCAAACAAAACTGCTCAACAATATTGTTTATATGGTAGTGGAGTTTACGGAATTGCAGCTAAATCAATTAATACTCCAAACGCTTATATAAACATTGCAAAACTTCTTGAAATTACTTTAAATAACGGAGTTGACCCACTTACTGAGCGTCAAATTGGCCCTAAAACTGGGAAAAATTACGATTGTAACACTTTTGAAGAATTAATGAAACGCTTTGAAAAACAAGTTGAATATTCATCAAAAATTGCAAATTTATATCAAGAACATGTTTATAATTGTTGTGCAATTCAATGCGATTTCCAATTAGTTTCAGCTTTAATGGACGATTGTATCAGCCGCGGAAAAGCTATCCTAGACGGCGGAATAAGCCACCTTGGTTGTACCGTTGGAACATATGGAAACATAACAACTTCCGACAGTTTGACAGCTATAAAACAAGTGGTATATCAAGATAAAAAAGCAACTCTTGCCGACATTGTTGAGGCTATAAAGAACGATTTTATTGACCATGATGAATTGTTAGGATTAGTAAGCGAAGTTCCAAAATTCGGTAATGACAACAAAATTTCTGATGATGTGGCAGAAATGGTACATGGCATCGTTTGTAACAAAATTCGAGATGGAAAAAAATACACTCGTTTAGACTCAACTTTAGCAGTTATAATAAACAATAAATTAAATGTCATTATGGGTGCAAATACAGGTGCCACTCCAGACGGACGACTTGCGGGGACATATTTATCCAACGCAATCGGAGCATTTAACGGACGTGACACCCACGGTTTAAGTGCATTAATCCATTCAATGACAAAACTTGACTCATCAATTCATGCTGGTGGAAATCAAAACTTTAAATTTTCACCAAATCATTTTACAAATGGCGGACGTGCGGCAAAAGCATTGCTTTCAAGTTTCTTTGACCTCGGCGGACAACAATGTAATTTGTCAGTTGTTAATCAAGAAGATTTAGAAGAAGCAATGAAAAATCCTCAAGAGCACGAAAACCTCTTAGTTCGAGTAGGCGGTTTCACAGCAAGATTTATCGATTTAGATGAAAAAACTCAACGTGATGTCCTCGAAAGAACAGCCTATTAATTTGCTTTCCCCTTAAAGTAATCTTTGTCATAATGCGGAAATTCCCTTGTACAGCTACAGTACAAGGGAATTTCTGTTTTTATTTGCAAATATAAATTATTATTCAAAAATAATTCCTGGGCCATAAGGAGCCAACCTAACCATTATGTAACCACAAGTGCAATTGTCTTTTGTATCAAAGGCGAACTGCCACATTTTTTTGCACATTTCTTTTATAATTTCTGAATTTTCAGGGTTTGAAGCAATATTTTTCATCTCAAGAGGGTCATTCTCCAAATCATACAACTCGTCATAATCAAAAGAATTATAAACATACTTCCATTTTTTATCAAAAACTGCCCTTTGAATTCCATAAACCTCATTCCCGTTAGTTTGAGTGCAAATAAATTCCCTTTTATCAACGGGAACTTCATTTTTAAGATATGGAACTAGAGATTTTCCTGACATTATTATAGGGTTTTCTACCTCAGCCAACTCCAAAATCGTTGGCGCAAAATCAGTAATTGACACAAAATCATCAACAATATTAGGAGTAATTCCTTTTCCTCCAATAGCAGCTACAATGTTGTAAGCCTCTTTAAAACAAGGTAGTCCTTTTGCCCATAAACCGTGGGAACCCGCATAATCACCGTGGTCAGTTGTGAAAATTATTATAGTGTTTTCATATAGATTTTGCTCTTTCAAAGTGTCAATAAGCTTTCCAAAAAGAAAATCTTCATAGGAAATGAAAGCTAAATAATGACGCAAAGTTTCAATATGTTCCTCTTTTGAAAGTGCAAATTGTTCTCTAGTACGACGGTACAATGCTGGTTTATCAACCATTTCGTCCTCAAAATTTTCAGGGAGAGATATATTTTCATTTTCATATAGCTTCAAAAATTCACTTGGAACCTTGTATGGGTCATGAGGCCCAATTGGTCCAACATAAAGAAAAAACGGATCTTCATCTTTGTAATTTTTCAGCTCATAACAAGCTTTTTCAACAGAAATTTTATCCCCAAAAGGATTTTCATCAATACCAAATATCTCAAAATGTGGGTAACCTTCCTTAATAATTCTCCCAGACATTTTTTCTTCATTTCCATTGTCAATCAATTCATTTTTACAGTACAATTCCGTCCAGTCATTATATCTTTGAATATAACTGTCATAATTAGAGCGTCCGTAATTTGTAGTAATTTCGTGCAAAACCTTGTCAAATCCATGTTCTTCAGGGCCTTTTACTCCACTCACATGCCATTTTCCTGAAAAAATTGTTTTGTATCCATTGTCGGACAAAACTTTTGGAAACAAAGTCACTCCTTCGAATAAATCGTGTGATAATGCGTTGTCAACTTCAACATTATTCCAAACTCCATGCTGTGAGGGCATTAAGCCTGAAAAAAAACTAGCTCTACTAGGGCAGCAATGTGGAGATGGACAAAAAGCATTAGTAAATTTTACAGAATTGTGGAAAAATTCGTCAAAATTTGGAGTTTTCGCCAAAGTAGTTCCTCGAACACTTTGTTGGTCAGTCATAAATACAACAATATTTGGTTTCATAGCAAGTTTCCTCTCGATAAATTAATTATTAATAATATACCATATTATTTTAATTTTAGCAATAGTTTTTGTACAAACAAACTAAATTTTACAGCAATTTTCTATAAAACAGGATAATAAACATTGACATTTTAAACATTATTTGTTAAAATAATAATATTAAACTATTTATTTTACCAAAAGAAAGGACTATGATTAGATGAAATTTTTACCATATTTAACTTTTTCAATTATTTTTACAGCTTTCTGGATTGCCATAAATGAAAGATTTGACTTACTAACACTTTCGCTGGGAGTAGTTTTATCAATCGTTGTTATTTATATTTCTGGAAAAATACTTGGTTATAATTATGTAAAAGCATTCTTCCTCTCCCCTTTTTTATTTGCAAAGTACATTTTTTTCCTTTTAGTAAGTATTTTTATTTCGGGATTAAACGTAACATATCATATTTTCACAGGAAAAATTGAGCCAAATTTTGTGGAATTTACAGTAGATAAACGAATTCGTGACCCATTTTTGCTAAGTATAATTTTTGCTTCAATAACTTTAACTCCAGGTACAATCTCTGTTCACAGCCACAAAGGAAGATTTTTAGTATTAGAAATGAAACGAAATAAAAAATCTTCTCCATCGGAAAGTTTTGAAAAACGATTACTAAAATTAGAAAAAACTTCAATTAGAGTTGGCAAAAAAATTACCTGAAAGGAAGTTGTGCTATGTTCATTATAATAATATTGATAATTCTAGGAATTGCAACAATCTTTAGCACAATTCGTATAATAATTGGTCCCACAGTATGGGATAGATTGCTCAGTTTATCACTAGCTTCAAGTAAAATCATCATAATAATTGTACTTTATTCCATATTTGTTGAGCAAACTTTTTATCTAGATGTAGCTTTAATTTTTGCAATTATCGGATTTATTGGCTCAATTTCAGTAGCTAAATTATTAAGAAAACTAAAATGAGGGGGAATTTATGGAAATTTTAGGATATATTTTAATTTCAATCGGGACATTTTTTGTTATAATCGGCCTTGTTGGAAGCTATAGATTTCACAACTTTTACCCTAGAATACTGGCTTCAGCTGATGTTGACACCATAGGCTTAATATTTATTCTTCTTGGTGCAATGTGCATTTTTGGCTTTAGTTTTGCTACCTTAAAAGTGTTGATTATATTGATCATTTTGCTTATTTTAAACCCAGTTGTAGCATCTTCCATTGTTCGTTCTGCTTATTTTTCAGGATATAAACTTAAAGAGGGTGAAGAAGATGATTGACCAATTATTTTTTGCAATGATTCTAGTAGTTGCGCTATATATAGTGCTGTCAAAAAATTTAAAATACATCATCATAGCATCTGGTGTGCTTTCTTTATTTGCGACTTTTTGTTATTTAATTTACTCAGCGCCCGATGTTGCTCTTGCTGAAGCCATAATTGGTTGTTCCTTATCAACAATTTTATATATTATAGCTTTAAAGAAATATCGATCTTTTTATATTTTTTTAACTTCAAATTCAAAGAAAGAAACAAGCGATTTTAGGCGTAGATTAAATAATTTTAACATTATGTCAAAAATCGACAGTTACTGCCACGATAAAGAGTTGCAAGTTCATAGTATAAATAGTTGGACAACTCCTGAACTTATCGAAAAGGAACACGTATTCGACCTAATTCTTGAAAACAAAAATGGAAAAATTAATATCTTTTATTCTGAAGAAGGAGAGCATATTGTTGCTTTGAGGGAATTATTGACCAATAGCATAGATAAAACCCAGCTTAATTTTGTGGAATTGCATAGTGAGGAGGAATCCAAGTGAATATAAAAAATTTGCGATTAATAGGAATTTTCTTTATTTTTTTAGCTGCAACTTTTGCAATTTTTCTATCAAGTTCAACCACATCATTAAACGGAAATACTTTATGCGATGCAGTACTTGATAACTATTCAACTGATACAAAAATTGAAAATTCTGTTACTTCAATTTACTTAAATTATCGAATATTTGACACGATTTTTGAAGCTTTAATGCTCTTAGTAAGTGTAATCGGTGTAGTACATTTCTCCTTTCATGACAAACATATTGAAGTTCATCAAGAAAATGTTCAGCACAAAAAAGTTAATCCAAACATTATTCGAAACAATATTGCAATTGTAATTCCACTAATTTTGTTATTTGGATTTTATTTAATTTATAACGGCGCAAATTCCCCAGGAGGCGGATTTCAAGGCGGCGCTGCTCTAGCTAGTGCTATGATTTGTGTTTATTTAATTAAGCCAGAAAAAAATATAAATTTTTCAACATATGAAAAAATAGAAAAAATTTTATTTTTAACTTTAGCGATTTTGGCTGTATTATTTGCAGTTTCGAGTTCGTATTTCAATCATTCCGAAGAAAATTATATTTACATACTAATAGCGAATTCATTGATTGGCGGAAAAGTTTTTTGCGGATTATCCATAATTTTTTTCCGATTTGTCCATTTTGAAGATAAACAAATATAAATAAAAAAGCTGTATAATCGCACCACTAATGGATTTGCGACTATACAGCTTTATTTTTATTCAGAAATTAAATTTACTTCACTTTCGATTAAATGTTTTAAATAACCATATCCTTCTTCAGTCATTTTTTCATATGGTATAAACCTCAAAGAGCCACTATTTATACAATATCTAAGCCCGCCTTCTTCCTCTGGTCCATCATTAAAAACGTGACCTAAATGACTATCTCCGGCACGGCTTCTAATCTCAGTCCGCTCCATATTATAGCTATTATCTTCATGTTCAGTAACTACCTCGCTTGCAATTGGCTTGGTAAAACTAGGCCAGCCACAACCCGATTCGTATTTATCTGTGGAAGAAAAAAGTGGTTCACCTGTAACAATATCCACATAAATTCCAATATCTTTATTACTATTGTACTCGTTGTTGAATGCTGGTTCTGTTGCATTATTTTGAGTAATTGCAATTTGCATTGGGTTTAAAAATTCCTCTAAATCCCTTTCAGGAACTGAGTAATCATTCGGGTCAATCAACTCATTTGGGTCAACAGCTTTCATCAAATCTATGTGACAATATCCATTTGGATTTTTCTTCAAATAATCTTGATGGTAGTCTTCAGCAGTATAAAAATTTTCAATTGGTTCAACTTCAACAACTACTTCTTCAAAATTTTCAGCTTGTAATTCATCAATTTTACCTTGAATTATCTCCAAATCAGCAGTTTCTTTATAGAAAACACCTGAGCGGTATTGGGTTCCAACATCATTACCTTGTCGATTTACTGAAGTTGGGTCTACAACTAAGAAGAATTTATCTAGCAATTCCCTCAACGAAACTTGCCCACTATCATAAATTACACGCACAGTTTCCGCATGTCCTGTGTTGTCATAAAGGACATTTTGGTAGGTAGGATTTTCAGTATTTCCGTTTGCATACCCTGAAGTTGCGTCATAAACGCCCGCAATTCTGGACATATACTCCTCAACTCCCCAAAAACAGCCCCCTGCAAGGTAAATAGTTGACAAATCCTTATCAGCTATAAGCTGTTCGATATCCAAATTACTATTGGAAACTGCTAAAACTTCTTCTTTTTCAACATTATTCATAATTTCAACCTCTTTTCTTTGCGGAGAAAAATATACAACAAGTGCAACCACCAGGACTACACTAAGTACAATCGCCAATATTTTCTTAACTTTGTTTTTTTCCATAACATCTCAACCTTTCAATGAGTCAGCAAGTTGGTTGATTTCTTATGTATTAATTATACAATAATATACTAAAAAAGTCTATATGAGAAATGACTGAACATTTTAATAAAATATGTGATTTTGCTATAAAACAAGTGATAAATATATAAAATATTTGTTAGTTATGTGATAATTTGATACTTTTCGAAAAGTAGTAACATAAAAATTTCTCTCCTCATAAAATAGTAAAGAAAAACTAATTTTATTAGGAGGGTTTATGAACAACGTTTTAATAGCATTTTTACTAACCACAATTGCTGGTTTGTCTACAACACTAGGTAGCGGAATAGCTTTTTTTGTAAAGAAAAAAAATACAAATTTTCTTTCAGTCTGCTTAGGACTTTCTGCTGGTGTAATGATATATGTTTCCTTTATGGAATTGATGCCTTTAGCACAAGATTATATAGTTAATTTGTACAATGAAAACATTGCAACAATAATTACATTTACGTCTTTTTTCCTCGGAATGGCAATAATGTTGCTTATTAACAAAGTAATACCTGACGAAAAATCCTTGTCACAATTGTCAACAAATAGTAATTATAATGAAGACAAATTATTCCGAACTGGTGTAGTTTCAGCCATAGCTATTGCTGTCCACAACTTCCCCGAAGGGCTTGCAACTTTCGTGTCCGCACTAAATGACCCACTCCTCGCACTTCCCGTGGTAGTTGCAATCGCAATACATAATATTCCCGAAGGAATTTCCGTTTCAATGCCCATTTATTATGCTACAAATAGCAAGAAAAAAGCATTTTTCTATTCCTTTTTATCGGGAGTTACCGAGCCTTTAGGGGCAATTTTAGGATATTTAATTCTTGCTCCAATAATGAATGATTTGATAAATGGAATACTTTTTGCAGTAATTTCAGGGATAATGGTCTTCATTTCTTTTGATGAATTATTGCCCTCAGCCAGAGAATTTGGCAAAGACAAATCCAGCATTTACGGCCTTGCTTTAGGCATGTTCTTAATGGCGGTAAGCCTTTGGTTGTTCAAATTTTAACCTAATTATTCCAAAACAATTGTAAAAGGTCCATTATTAACTAATGAAATATTCATATCTGCACCAAATATTCCTGCTTCGGTAGGGATATTTTTTTCTTTTAATAAATTAATAAAATATTCATAAAGTTCATTTGCGTGGTCGGGTTTTGCAGCCATCGTAAAATTAGGGCGATTTCCCTTGCGACAATCAGCATATAATGTAAATTGGGAAACCACCAAAGCTCCACCATTTACATCTTTTAAAGATAAATTTATTTTGTCATTTTCATCTGAAAAAATTCTCAAATTCACAATTTTTTCGCTTAAACGCTCACATTCAGCCTTTGTGTCTTCTGCGCCAACTCCAAGAAAAATCAACAAACCATGTCCAACTTTTCCAACAATTTCTCCTTCAACAGAAACATTTGCCTCTAAAACTCTTTGTAAAACAACTCTCATTTCAACCTCACATTTTTTAACTTGTCCTATATTTAAATTATAAAATTGCACAATGGTTTTTGTGCAATTTTACAAAATATGTTTTTAAACTTTGTTCAATCGTTCTAAAATTTTATCAACTTTTTCCTTAGAAACTTTCCCTTTATTCATAGCTAAAACTTGCTTTAAAGTAAGGTTTTGTCCCATTAAAAGTAGCGGACTTCCCTTATATTGCGGGAATTCTTCGAAAATAATCTGTTTTGCACTTTTATTTGCGAGAATTTCCTTCAACTTAATATTTCCATTTTGCAAATTCATATAATCCCTCATTTCAAAAATATATAATATTATATGCTAAATGTGCAAAAATGCCTCTTTAAGGGATTTCACCTGAACGATTTTTATATCATAATCTTTAATTTGCACATCGTCACCATAAGGAATTATCACTTTTTCAAAACCAAGCCTTTGCGCTTCCTTAATTCGCTGTGTCATATTTCCAACACTCCTAAGCTCGCCTAACAAGCCAATTTCACCTATAGCAAGAGTTTTTTCACTCACAATTTTATCCGTTAAACAAGAATATAAGGACAGTGCCACCGGCAAATCTCCAGCTGTATCATCAAGAGATAGCCCTCCAACAATATTTATATAAACATCAAGCTGTGAAAATAAGTAACCAAGCCGTTTTTCAAGGACTGCAATAATGATTGCTGCCCTGTTGTAATCAAAGCCTGTGGAAGTCCTTTTCGGAGTAGAATATGGACTTTTTGCAACCAAAGATTGCACCTCGGTAAGGATAGGTCTTGAACCCTCCATAATGCACGCAACACAGCTTCCTGAAACATTTTGTGGACGTTGAGAAAGCAAAGTATAGGAAGGATTTTCCACTGGAGCAAGCCCCTTTTCCCCCATTTCAAAAATTCCAATTTCATTTGTTGAGCCAAAACGATTTTTTACTGCCCGTAAAATTCGATAATTCAACGTACGTTGTCCCTCAAAATAAAGCACAGCATCAACAATATGCTCCATAACTTTAGGTCCAGCCATGTGTCCATCTTTATTAACATGCCCAACAATCACATATGGAATATCCAAATCTTTAGCAGATTTCATAAAAAGATTTGTACATTCACGAACTTGAGTGACACTTCCTGCACTTGAAGAAAGTTCGCTTATTGTCATCGTTTGAATTGAGTCAATTATAACAAAATCTGGCTTCAATTTTGTGACAGTTTCACATATTGCAACTGCATCAGTTTTAGTTAGCAAATACAAATTATTTGTGTCCACCTTAAGCCTTTGCGCCCTTAGTTTTATCTGTCTAGCCGATTCTTCCCCCGATACATAAAGTATAGAATAATTTTCACCTAAAAATTGGCAAATTTGCAATAAAATCGTAGATTTCCCAATCCCAGGCTCACCTGTAAGAAGAACTAAACTACCCTTAACAATTCCTCCACCAAGAACTCTATCTAGTTCAGAAAGTCCTGTTTTGAAGCGGACTTCATCGTGCAAAATATCCACAGTAGAAAGATTTACTACACTATTTTCATAGCTGACGGAGCTTTTTGTTCCTCCAATTTTTCCAGCAGGTTTACTGTCAATAACTTCCTCAACAAATGTGTTCCAAGCACCGCAAGAGGAACATTTCCCGTTCCATTTCGGACTTTCAAAGCCACATTCGCTACAAATATAAACACTTTTTAATCTTGCCATTTTAACGTCCAATCTAATAAATTAACTCTGTTTAGTTGTTAATATATTTCATTTATTAATAATTTCATATAATTTCTTCTTCAACAAAAGATTCTATACCGCAAAACACTGTAAAAGCAACTTTGCTTCGGTAATATTCATCATCTAAAAGTAGTGCTTCTGCATTATTTGAAAGGAAGCCACATTCCACCATTAGCGACGGATTTTTTGCATTATAAGTAAGGAAAATCTCACTTTCAGTTAGTTTTGTTTCACGAGTATTTTCGGGTTGCAATTGACTTACAAATGCTTCTTGCATAATAGCTGCAAGTCGCTCATTTAACGGGTTTGCTAGGGAATAAAACATCTGCGCACCACTATATTTTTCTTCGGTAAACTCATTTTGATGTATTGAAATAAAAATTGAATTATCGAAACTATTTATTAGTTCCAACCTATTATCCATATCGGAAATTTTCTGATTTTTAATTCCTGTAACACCTGAATCATGAATAGATTTGTCGGTTTCCCTAGTTAATTCTGTGTTAAATCCGAAAATCTTCAGCATATCGTTTAATTTTAAAACAATATCAAGGTTAATATCTTTTTCAAAAGAACCTGTAACCGAAGTTGAACCAGTGTCAATTCCACCGTGGGGTGCATATGTCTTAATCAACGTCTTTTTTCGCACTCTAAAAGTTCCAATTTATCTTGATTTGATGCGGGTTTGAGCCACTTTTTTCATACACTTCAACTGAGTCGATAAACTCCTCCACAATCTCTCGATTTAGGGTGTCAAAATCCAAATATTTCTCGAAAATTTCTTGCCTATTTTCTACATCTTGTGTTTTGGAATTTATCTCTTTTAATTGCATTTTTAACTTTTCATTTTTAATATTTAGCTCTAAAATCTCACTTTCATATTTTTGATTAAACAATAAATAATTCTCTTTAGAAAGTAAATTTTCAAGCTTGTCCTCATATAAAGAAAGCATTTTATTTTGAATAGTTTTTATTTCTTCTTCGTTTTGAAAAATGAAAGATTTCAAAGAATTGATTTTTTCTTGATAAGTATTTTTGATTTTAATTACGTCAAAGTCGCAATAATTTTTAATGAGAGCATTGATTTCATCTACAATAGTTTTCTCGATTATTTTCCCTGATATAGAAGATTTATTTGAACAATTCATTGCTCCAATTTTATAAGTTGCACAAACGAGGGAGTAATATGTAATCGTCCTCTTTTTATTGTAGTAAATATTTCGCTTCATAGGTCGTCCACAATGAGCACATTTTACTTTTCCCGAAAGTGGAGAAAGTTCGCCTGATTTTCCACCCACTCTAAGTTTACTTTTCAGTCTTTTTTGCACCTCGAAATAAGTTTTTTCATCAATAATAGCTTCGTGACAATCTCTAACTCTAATCCAATCCTCTTTGTCTACTCTTTTACGCTTTTTGTTTTTGTAACTAACGCTGTGAGATTTTCCTTGAACCAGAGATCCTGTGTAAACTTCATTTCTAATCATACTGTAAATAGTTGTATGCGTCCACAAACTTTTCGATGGGCTCTCATCTGCTTTTTTATTCACATAATTTGAGTTTTGTTGCTTTTTATAAGCCGACGGATTTGGAATACCAAGCTCATTGAGTTTTATTACAATTTTTCGATAACCTTGTCCTTGTAAATACCATTCATAAACATTTTTCACAACAGGAGCAACATTTTCATCAATAATTAAATGATTTTTGTTTTCAGGGTCAACTAAATATCCATAAGGAGCAAATGAGCCAGTAAACTGCCCATTTTGACGTTTATTTTGCAAAACCTTTCTAACGTTGTCGGAAACTTCCTCACAATACCATTCGTTGATTAAACCATTAATTTGCCTTGCTTTTTTGTTGGAAACATCTTTTGTATCCGCCCTGTCGATAATGCTTACAAAACGAACTCCCCACTCAGGGAATTTATCGTGCAAATATGTTTCGATAACGGACATATCCCTTGAAAATCTTGATTGTGATTTACAAAGCACAGTCTTAATTTTCCCATTTTCACAGTCTTTTAAAAGCCTTTGAAAGTCAGGTCTATTAAAATTTGTACCGCTGTAATCTTCATCAACATAAAGGTCATAGATTTCCCAGCCACGCTCTACGCAATAATCTCTAAGCATTAATTTTTGATTTTGAATACTTTCACTTTCATCAGTTACATTCTTTTTATTCGTGTCCTCGTCAGACAAACGAACATAAATTCCAACCATAAGTTTGTCCCTCCAATTTTTTTCACATTAAGAGAGTACAAAAATTATACTTGGTATAAATTACCCTTTAAGTATAACACATTTGCACCCAAAAGAGCAAGAATTTTATTCTTGTTTTTCTTCAGTTGTTGTTAAAGGATTACTTATAAATGAATTCAATAATTTTTCACATTTTTCAGTAATTATTTCTTTTAAAGCTTTAGAATTCTCTTGACTATCCACGTTTTTAAAACTGTTTTCTACTTTTATTTTATCCATTCAATCTCCCCTTTTTATTTATAATAAAATTATATTTTTTTCAGTTGCAATTTATGATAGAATTTTTAGAAATTATTTACTTGATTCTACATAGCGAATTTTGCTTTCTTCGATTGTTACTTACCACCAGGGTCAAAAGGGTCAATAATTATAGCAGTAGAATTATCGTCACTATCGTCCCT
>CAYJLB010000011.1:0-48842 GCA_964370845.1 uncultured Oscillospiraceae bacterium | reverse complement strand
AACTATAACCTCGCAGAAACGAAAGTATGTCATTTTGCTTTTTTTAGTGCGGGCATGGATGCAACGTCACGTTACTCAAGAAAATCACAAACAAAACTATGACCTCGCAGAAACGAAAGTATGTCATTTTGCTTTTTTTAGTGCGGGCAAGGATGCAACGTCACGTTACTCAAGAAAATCACAAACAAAACTATGACCTCGCAGAAACGAAAGTATGTCATTTTGCTTTGTTTAGTGCGGGCATGGATGCAACGTCACGTTGCTGATATTTTTGCTTAGTTGCAAGCCCTCCTCTAATATGACGTTCTTTTTTATTTATCTCAAGAATTTCTTTCACTTCTTTAAACAATTGTGGGCGAATTGTTTTCAATTTTTGAGCAACATCTTTGTGTACGGTACTTTTTGATATGCCAAAAACTTTTGCACAAGCACGAACAGTCGCTTTGTTATCAATTATGTATTCACCTAAAATAACAGCACGCTCTTTATTATTATCTAACTCCTTCAACAACCTCACTCCAATACTAAAACATAAAGAGGAAATAGCTTACCTCTTAATGAAGTATATGCAGTGATTTTTTTTAATATGAAAAAATAGCAAAAAAATAAAGACTGACAAAAAATCAGTCTTTATTTTCTATAAATAATTAAATTATTTCTTATGGAAGAATTTCAGCTTCAACAGCTGCTCTTGACCAACTTGAAGGAAGCTTCATATCAAGATTTCTTTCAATTCCACTAGTATCGATAGTTTCACCATCTCTAACTTCACGAGCAATTACAACGAATTTACCAAGTGGGTAAATTTCACGACATGTTTGTAGAGTTATGTAGTTATCGTCAATATTGTAGTCGAATTCTGTTGAGAAGATTGAACGGCTCATAGCTTCTGATTTCCAATCATCGAAATAAGATTGGCTAGTGAATTCTCTAGCTTTCCAATATTCAAAACGTTCGCCAGTGTCTTGTGATTCATCAGTGTTTAAGAACATAACACTAATTACAACATAAGTTTTTTCACCTTCATCTGTAGTAATGTATACAAATGGTTGTTCTTTATAGAAAGATAAAGAACGGTAATTTTGATAAAGTCCAGTGAAGAATGTACCTGCAGCCATGTGGTGACCATAGATGATTAAGTTATCACTTGCATTTGCACCAGTGAAATTACATCTATTATCAGAATAAATACTTCCTGAATTAGAGTAGTTTTTCAAATGATCTCTATATAGATAGAAATGATTGTCACTTTCGTTTTGGAAGATTGGGTAATTAACTCTTGTATCAGGAATATTAATCCATGCTACAGTATCTGGATTTAATGCTTGATAATCTTCAAGATTTACTGGTTGTGTAGCTGGTGGAGTAATAACTCCTCCCGAAACTTCTTCATTTGCGTCAGGTGTTGTTTCTGGAACGCTACTGTAATCAGGGTCAACCGTTTCAATAGTAGACTCTTGTGACTCAGTAGTAGTTGTTTCTTCTGGCTCTGTGATTTCAATATCCGCTTTAGTAGTAGTAGTTTCCTCTTCAGTAGCTTCTTCAGTCACGCTATCAGCAGGTGTAGTTTCAGAATCTTTATCTTCACTATCTCCAGCACAAGCAGCGAAAGTAGAAAGCATAACAGCAGCTATTAAAAACATTGATAATAATTTTTTTAATTTTGGCAATTAACTCACTCCTTTTGTAATATAATTCTACCAAAAAAAGAGGAATTTGTAAATAGTTAAAAAGCAAAAAAAGTTTACAAAAAAATGAATTTTTTGTTTAAAAATACATAAAATATAAATACTTATGATAGTTGTGAGGAAAAATGGTAAATTTTTACCTAAAATTTGGTGTAAAAAAAGTGGGCGACATATGAAAGTCGCCCGTTTTTATTTTCCGTTAATGCTTCCCCACTGCAATTGCGACGTGTTAGCGGGTAAGGCAAGCCTTGTCCCTACAACTACTTCGGGTATTTCGCTTGACAACTTTAGTTGTTTGCGGAAAACTAAAATCTAGAGAATATAAAAATCTTTGATTTTACACATTCTTTGACCTCGCAGAAAAGAAATTATCCTCTTTTTCTTTGTATAGTGCGGGTAAGGATGCAACGTCACGTTGCCTTGGGGACAGTGAATTCATAACCTGCATTTCGTGCGTTGTCAATAAACTCGTCAATTATTTCAGCATTTGTGGCAGAAACACTATGAAGCATATAAATTGCACCATCGTGGAGTGAATTTGTCATCTTTTCAAGAGATTTTTCGGGGTCAGGTTGTTGGTTTTCATTCCAATCCGCATAGGCGAAAGACCACATCATTGTTGTATAGCCAGTATCTTGGGTTATTGCTAAAGTTTTTTCTGAAAACTCACCTTTTGGCGGTCTAAAAAGCCACATATCGTAGTCAAATTTTTCCTTAACATAATCGTGTAAGCTAGTAATTTCCTTCCTGCAAGTATTTGTGTCAAGTGTTGGCATTGAATAATGGTGGAAGGAATGGTTGCCCACAATATGCCCATCAACAATCATTCTCTCCACAAGTTCTGGACTTCGGCGAGCATAATCCTCAAGGATAAAAAAGATAGCTGTGACATTTTTTTCCTTTAATACATCAAGAATTGTGTGTGTGTACCCGTTTTCATAACCTTGGTCAAAAGTCAAATAAATTTCATTTTCATTATTTGTTATAGCGTAAGCATCATACTGCGAAAACTGTGCATTAAAGTCGGTTGCACAAAAAGGTCGGTTGTCAGAGCCTAGTTGAACTCCGCTTCCATATCCAATGGAAACATTTGACAATGTATCATAATTTTCGTTTTGACAATTTTTCACTTCGCCATAATTAATAATTCTTTCCCTAGTTTCAACTTCAATGTTATTTGCATTTACATGATTTAAAGGCGAGAAAAGGGCTAAAACTAGGAGCAAAACGAGAGCTTTTTTCTTCAAAATAAAATTTCCTTTCTATAAAAATTATTATAAATAAATTGTATTTGCAATATTATTTTGTGCAAAGTTTAAAAATAAATAGACGGGAATTTTATAATGTTTTATAGTCAAAAATTTATTAATAATGTAATGTGAAAGTTTCCAAACATTTTTACTTAATCAAAAGTTATAACGCAAAAAATGTAGTTAGTCAAAACAACTAACTACATTTTTAAATTTTAGTAAATATTAATAAAAAGTGAAATTTAACCACCTAAATATGATTTCACAAGTTCTTGTAAAAGTTCGTCCCTATCAATATGACGAATTAAACTCCTCGCATTATTGTGAGTAGTTATGTATGTTGGATCTTCGGAAAGAATGTATCCAACAATTTGATTTATAGGGTTATAACCTTTTTCTCTTAGGGCATCATAAATAGTAGTAAGTTTAATTTTAAGTTCACTCTCTTTATCATCATAAACAGAAAAAACCATAGTTTCATCATGCATAATGTTGTCATTCCTTTCCCTAACAAATTTTTATTAAAACAATTTCTTAATAATGATATTATAACCTATTTTTGTGAAAAATTCAAGAGGTAATTAAAATAAATTTGATAAAAAATATTAATTATTTATTAAAGTGGCAATTGTTTTAACTTCTAATTGAAACTCCAATTTTTTCAAGCTCGTTCAAAGTCTTTTTCATAGCGTTGTCAACTTGTTCATCAGTTAAAGTTGCAGTGTGTGAACGCATTGAAATTGAATATGAAACGGATTTGCTACCTTTTTCAATTTGCTCACCTTGATAAACGTCAAATAATGAAACACTTTCAAGAATTTTTCCACAGCCAAGTTTAATAGCCTTTTCAATATGAGCAACAGGTATTTTTTCATCACAAATTAAAGATAAATCACGAGTAGAAGCTGGGAATTTTGGAAGTGGTTTGTACATTCTTTCAGCACTTACTGCGTTAAAAGCTTCCTCAATATTGATTTTTCCGATATAAGCACGAGTTCCAATGTCGTAATTTTTAAGCACTAATGGGTGAACTTCCCCTAAGTAGCCGATTACAACTTCATTTTTAAGAATTACAGCACTTCTACCTGGGTGGAAAGCGTTAATTTCGCCAATTCCAAATTCAGCACTCATAGGTTCAACGTCATAATCAGTAACATTAAGTTGTGCTAACAATTCAGTAACAGCCCCTTTAATTGTGTAGAAATCCGTTCCCTCACCATAGCAACCTAAAGTTAATTTTTTAGGCTCGTTAGGTAGTTTATCCTTTTCAGTTGGAATATATTCATTTCCGAGCTCAAATAAATAAGCTGAAGAATTTCTAAAGTTATAATTTCTTGATAAAATATCAAGCATTGATGGAAGTGCAGTAGTTCTCATTATTGAAGTATCTTCACCCAATGGGTTTAAAATTGTCACTGCATCACGAAGTTTGCTGTCAGCTGGAAGTGCAATTTTATCAAGGGCTTTAGGGCTTACAAATGAGAAAGTTAAAATCTCATTATATCCAACTGCAACCATTGTATCTTCGATAATCTTCTCAAATTTTTGCTCATCAGTTAATTTTGCATTAGCTGATGAATTGAAAAGTGTAGATTTAATGTTGTTATAACCGTAAATTCTAGCTACTTCTTCAGCAATATCAGCTGCAAATTCAATGTCAATTCTATCATAAGGAGCGATTGCTCTACCATTTTCAACAGTAAATCCAAGCTCATTTAGGTAAGAAATTTGCTCTGCTTCAGGGATTTGCGTTCCAAGGAAAGAGTTAATCCAATCAGCGTTAAATGGTGCAGATTGCGGTGGAGTTTGAGTGTATCCAACGTCCAAAAGTTCGCTTACTACTTCGCCACAGCCAAGTAATTCAACTAATTCCAACGCTCTTTTAATTGTTTCCATACAGTTGTAAGGGTTTAGACCTTTTTCAAAACGAGCGGATGAATCGGAACGCATAGCAAGCTTTTTAGAAGTCATTCTTACACTTTCGCCGTTAAAGCAAGCCGCTTCAAAAACCACAGTATTAGTGTCTTCCATAATACCTGAATATTCGCCGCCCATAACACCAGCCACAGCGACAGGTTTATTTTCGTCACAAATACAAAGCATTTCTTCAGATAATTCTCTTTCAATTCCGTCAAGAGTAGTGATTTTTTCACCATTTTTTGCATTTCTTACAACAATTTTTCCCCCGTCAATATAACGTGAGTCAAAAGCATGCATAGGGTGACCATATTCAAGCATTACAAAGTTTGTAATATCAACAAAATTGTTAATAGGACGAACTCCACTAGCACGAAGTCTTTCACGAAGCCATTCCGGTGATGGTTCAATTTTTACATTTTTCACAATACCCGCAATATAACGTGAGCAAAGTTCATTATTTTGAATTTCAACATTAACATAATCGGAAACTTTTTCGCCATTCCCTTTAAATTCAGGTGTTTTTACTGTCAAAGGCTTATGGAAAGTAGCAGCAGCCTCACGAGCAAGACCTAAAACGGACAAACAATCAGGGCGGTTTGAAGTAATTTCAAACTCAACGCTAATGTCATTTAGACCTAAAACTTCCTTAATATCAGCACCAATTTCTGTGTCAGTAGGAAGGATTAAAATTCCATCTTCATCAGCATAAGGCACATCGTTTTGTGTTAAACCAAGCTCGTTAAATGAGCAAAGCATACCATTTGACTCTACTCCACGAAGTTTTCCCTTAGTGATTTTAAGGTCGTTAGCAAGGGTAGATTTATGCATTGCAACAGGCACAATATCTCCAACATTTACGTTAGAAGCACCAGTTACAATTTGAATATTTTCGCCTTGTCCAACATTTATTTGACAAACAACTAATTTCTCAGCATCAGGGTGACGAGTAATTTCCTCAATTTTCCCTGTAACAACGTTTGTAATGTAATCAAACATTGTTTCATATCCTTCAACTTTTGAGCCAGAAATTGTCATTCCCGAAACAAAACTTTTTATATCACAGCCAACGTCAATATAGTCGCTAAGCCATTTCATAGATAAATTCATTTATTTTTTTCTCCTTAATATTAAATTAAAATATTTCCCCAAGCGTGGCGGGGCAACCCCGCTGTTACTCGCCTTTTTACTCATTTGATATAAAATATACTTTTGAGTGACGGCGTTTTTTATTTGTGTTATGCTAATTTATTTAGGTAACAATTTATTTTCAACTACCAAACATAGACTAAATACTACCTCTACTACTATCATAAAAATTGCTAAAACATACGCCTCAAAATTCAATCCTACTATTAAAGATACTAATGGAATGAACACAGAAAGTATGAAATATGTTTTAGATTTATATAACCAACCATAAGGCATTAAATGTGCCCCAAAAATCATTGCAATAATCATTAGCATATTGTTTGGCATAGCATTGTAAATCCACATTGCTATCAAAAGATACAACATTTGATTAATTGAAAATATTATTCCTAAGTTAGTTAGTGGATTATCTTTGTTTTGAAAATCCACTTTTATAATTTTTGAGATGATAAAAGCGAGTGGTAATAAAGGTGCTGTACAGCAAAATACAAACAGATTTTTTGTGAGTATCGGTATATCCAATAATTGCACAACCAAGACCATAGTCCAAATTAATATAGATGCCAAAATAAAATGTAATCCTTTTTTCTGCTTAACTGCACAATCTAACCTTGCGTTTTCAAATTCAACTTTAGATAACATAGCATTCTCCATTCATTATGTAAATAATCCACACGGACGACCACAGGTCGCCCCTACAGCAAAATCCAACCTCGTGGAAACGAATTTCACCTATTCCACAACGTAAAAACGCGGGATTGGATGCAACGTCACACAAAAATGTTTAGTCACAACAACCTTCGACCTCGCAGTAGCAAATTATCTCATTTTGCTCTTTTAAGTGCGGGACTGGATGCAACGTCACGTTGCCCTCGCAGAAGCAAAATTACCTTTTTTAGCTTTGTACAGTGCGGGCATGGGTCAAGCGTCACGCTTGCTAGAATTGATTTAGGAAACGTAGGTCATTTTCATAGAAATAACGAATATCAGTAATACCAAATCTTCTCATAACAATTCTTTCAAGCCCTAAACCGAAAGCAAAACCGCTGTATTCATCAGGGTCAATTCCACAGTTTCTAAGAACGTTAGGGTGAACCATACCAGCTCCTAAAAGCTCGATATAACCCTCACCTTTACACATTGAACAACCATCGCCGTGACAGTTAAAGCACATTACGTCAACTTCAGCAGATGGCTCTGTGAATGGAAAATGATGTGGCCTTAAACGAATTTTTGCGTCCTCGCCATAAAGGCTTTTCATAACAGTTTCAAGAGTACCAATTAAATCCCCCATTGTAATACCCTTGTCAACAACTAACCCTTCAATTTGGTGGAAAAGTGGTGAATGTGTCATATCCATTGCGTCAGAACGATAAACTCGCCCTGGGCAAATTATTTTAATAGGAGGTTTTTGTTGCTCCATAACTCTCGCTTGCACAGGAGAAGTTTGAGTTCTAAGTAATATATTTTCAGCAATATAAAAAGTATCTTGTGTATCTCTTGCTGGGTGGTTTTTTGGCAAATTCAAAGCTTCAAAGTTGTAATAATCAGTTTCAACTTCAGGGCCCTCAGCAATATCAAATCCCATTCCAAGAAATAAATCTTTAAGCTCATTTAAAACCTTTGTAATTGGGTGCAATTTTCCAACTTCAATAGTTTTCCCTGGTAAAGTAACGTCAATAGTTTCATTTTCTAAAGCCGCAACCATTTCCTTTTGCTCAATTTCAGTTTCTTTTGTGGAAATTAATTCCTCAAGTTCAGCTTTAACAGTGTTCACAAGTTGCCCCATAATAGGACGTTCCTCTGCTGTTAATTTTCCCATTTGTTTTAAAATAGCGGTTAGCTCACCTTTTTTACCAAGGACACTAACTCTCAAAGCTTCAAGTTCTTTTAAAGTTGTACACTCCAAAATTTGCCCTTTTGCTTTGTCAGAAATTAATTGTAATTCTTCTTTCATTATTTTCTTCCTTCCGTGTTTATAATATATTAATTTTTAATTGTTGTTTGCATAGTATAATTTCGACTATTATTTTTCAAGCCAAGCGACAAGAGCAGAGCCCTTGCCCTACGATGTAAATTGCGATATACGGACGACCACAGGTCACCCCTACAGCAAAATCAACCTCGCGGGCAGGAAATTTCCCATTTCACAACGTAAAAACGCGGAATGGGTCAAGCGTCACGCTTGCCTCGCAGAAATAAAACTATCCTCTTTTTCTTTGTACAGTGCGGGATTGGATGCAACGTCACATAAAAATATGTTAGTCACAACAACCTCCGACCTCGCAGAAACAAAAATATCCTCTTTTACTTTGTGCGGTGCGGGATTGGATGCAACGTCACGTTGCTAGCCGACTAGGATTTTTCCGTCGGGAACTACTTGTTTCTTAGACTTGTCAGAATTGTTCATTGAAAGTGACAAAATTACCGAAATAGGCCCTACACGTCCGAAAAACATTAAGCAAGTTAAGATAACCCTTGAAATATTGTCAGCAATACCAGTTACACCAGAAGATAAACCTACTGTTGCAAAAGCAGAAACTGTTTCAAAAGTAATGTCTAAATCCCCTAAAACATTGCTGTCAGGAGTTAATGCAGTAATTATAGTAGTAGCTGTGAAAATTACAGTAACGGATAAAACTATGATAGTAAGAGCCTTAAAAACAATGCTTTTATCAATTCTTCTCCCTAAAATAATAGTTTCCTCTTTGCCCTTAAGTACGCAGTATACAGCCATAATTATTACAGTAATTGTTGTAATTTTTACACCACCGCCAGTTGACCCTGGTGCTGCACCAATAAACATTAATATAATTGAGAAAAATTTCGAGTTGTATTCAAGACTTGCTATATCAATAGAATTAAATCCAGCGGTTCTACAAGTTACAGATTGAAAGATACTATTTAAAAGCTTGTCGCCAAAATGCATATTTCCAATAGTAGCAGTGTTGTTCCATTCACTGAATAAAAATCCAATTGTTCCAAGGACAATTAGCCCAGCAGTAACAAGTAAAACAACCTTTGTATGAAGCTCTAAATGCTTTGTCTTAATGTAGTTTTTAATATCATACCAAACTAAAAATCCAGCTCCACCTAAAATAATTAGCAACATTATTGGAATTAATACCAGTGGGTGGTTGTAGTATTCAGTCAAACTTGCATAAGGCATATTCATTCCTAAAATATCAAAACCTGCATTACAAAAGGCTGATATAGAAAGAAAAATAGAAGTAAAAATTCCACTCGCACCAAATTTTGGCACAAAAGTTATCATTAAAATTAACGCTCCAATAGCCTCGATTAAAAGTGAAAATTTGATTATTGTACGAAGAATGTGACGTGCATCGTTAAAACCTTCCGAATTTATAGCCTCAGAAGCTAATTGCATACGTCTTAGTCCCAGTTTTTTTCCAATTGACATATTGAAAAAAGTTACAAAAGTAACAAGTCCAAGACCTCCAATTTGTATCATTGCAAGAATTACGAATTGTCCAAAAATGCTCCAATGTGAAAATGTGTCAACTACAACAAGTCCCGTCACACAAGTAGCAGAAGTAGCAGTAAAAAATGCGTCGAGCAAAGGTGTAAAATCACCGCTTTTTGAAGAAATCGGCAAAAATAATAGTAAAGTCCCTGCAACAATTACCATTAAAAAGCTAAGTGCGATGGTGCGGGCAGGGTGATTATCTTTAGTGGGTTTATTTATAATAGGCATAAAAAGCCAGTCCTTTCCTTAGTTTTTATAAAAAATGTTAAAATAATTACATTTCATTAAAATTTCATATAAATTTCCAGTAATCATCATTATAACAAATTAAAATGAAATAATCAAGTAAAATCTTAATTTAGCTAAGGATATTTCGCTTTTTTTACTAAAAATTTAATTAGTTTAGAAAAAAAGTAATTATAATAAGAAAAAAATTGTAAAAAATTATAGACAATTTTGTTTTATTATAGTATAATGAAAAAAGTTGCTTTTTAAGAAAGCTTAAGTCCATTTTGGGAAAATGGTTAAAAAAGAAGGGAACGGTACGAAAATGAAAAATATTAAAAAAATTTTAGCGGGTGTTACAGCTTGTCTTTCTCTTGCAACTTTGACAGCTTGTTCCTCCGACTTAACTTGGTCAGCTAAATCAGGTGAAACTGAATACGCTCCAGGAATTTACTTATACCAATTGATTGATGGGTATAATTTGGCTTATTATTATGAGCTTGAAAGCGGTGAAGAAAGAGAAAATCCTTTCGACCAACAAATCGATGGCGTAGTTCTTGAAGATTATGTTAAAAATTATGCAAATGATACTGTAAAAGAATATTTTGTGCTTGAGCAAGAATATATTGCTGCTGGACTTGAATTTACTGAAGATGACCAAGCTGCGCTTGATGCACAAGTTGAATATTATTGGGATACTTTAGGTGAAAATTTTGAAAATGCTGGCGTAAGTGAGCTTTCTTTCGAATTTTGCACAAAAATGGGTAATTTCAAATCTGAATTAATGGAAAATTATAAAGAAGAACAAGGTGTTTCTGATGAATTTACTGCTGAAACTGAAACAAAAGTTTTGGCTGAAAATACGCTTGTAAACGCATTTGTTGTTTATACTACTAATGTCGATGGAACTGAAAAAGACGATGCTGAAAAGGCTGAACTAAAAACTAAAGCTGAAGATTATGTTCAAAAAATCATTGATGGTACTGACATTGTTGAACTTTATGACGAATATCAACTTGAACTAAGCGCTGATTATGTTCCAACTGAAGAAGAATTGGCTACTGAAGGTAGACTTACTATGATTGTTAGCGATCAAACTACAATTTTCGACGAAACTCAAGTAGATACAATTTTCAACGTAATGGAAATTGGCGATGTTCAAATTATTGAAATGGATTATGGTTATGCAATAATTGAAAAACTCGATTTTGAAGCGGACGAAACTAGATTTGAAGAAACTGTTGCTTCTCAAATGGATATTACAAGAACAGAAGAATATCAAGCTTATTTAGATGGTAAAAAAGCTGAACTTTCTGTTGATTTTAATGAAAGTTTAGTTGACGCTTACACTGCTAAGAGCGTTGTAGCTGACTATGAAGGTTAATAACCAATAAAAAATAAAAGACAAAATCCAATATTTATGCTGGATTTTGTCTTTTTTATTAGTACGAGGAAAGGAATGAACGTTATTTATGGAAACTTTTCTTGAATGGCTCGCCACAACGGGAAATGCAGTTTACAGAGCTTTTTTTGAAGATGAAATTTTTATACAGTATTTTAAAGGCATTGGCATCACTTTGATGATTTCATTTTTAGCATTGATTTTTGCAGTTTTATTCAGTCTTTTTAGTAATTTTCTAGAAAAAACCAGTGAAAAGACTTCTAATAAAATTGTTACTTCAACAAAAAAAGTTGTTAGAAAAATAATGGGATTTGTTTACTATTTAATAGATGGATTGCCTTTTATTTTGGCATTATTTTTGATTTACACCCTTATTTTTATGGAAAATTCTGCTCTTAATTTAGTTTGTGCAGCTTTAGTTTTAGGACTTTATAAAAGTGCAAGTCTTAGAAAATTTCTTAACGAAAAATATAGCAAATTTTCTTATTTCAAGTCAAAAATTGCTATTTCCGACGGAATAAATATTTGTGTACAGTTTATAAAAGAAAGTTCATTAGTGGGGATTATAGCAGTTGCTGACCTTACTTTTGTAGCACTTTCTACTGGAATGAAAAATGGTGAATTTTTAGCTCCGATTTCAATAATTGCAATTATGTATTTTATAGTAATAAAAACTATAAGAGGTATAGGAAAATTTTTTCGATTACCAAATAAAAAATAAAAGTAAAATCCAAAACGGGGAGGTATAATAGCTTCCCCGTTTTTGCTTTTCAATACTACCGATAAAAATTATCTTCACCGCAATTTTTCGGCTTTTCACAGGCATTTTCCGTATCAATTTCCTTGTCTAATTCCAAAATAGTATTCATTTTTGTAATCAAAAGCCATTCTTTCATTATAACCGAATTTAACATACCTTGCGAGCACTTAAATCCATTTTCAAGCTGACAATAACAAAGACAATTACATTTATATTTTTTAATAAGCTCTTGCAATTTTTCACCTTGAGCATTTAAAATGTGCGCAAGTGCCATTTCTTCAAGAGCTACTGATTCCAATAAATCAATAATAGTTTCATCAAATGTAGGGCGATTTGCACCGTCCGGGATTTGTGGCATTCCCATAAAATTCATTCCTTTCTTTGGATATTCCACTACTAATATATGCGAATAATTTTAAAAATTGACAGGCAAGGTTATTTGCTATATTTGTAATATTAAATAGTACAAGTGAATATAAATGTTTTGAGGTTAGAAACAAGCTAAGGCAACACCTCATAATTAACGGCTTACACCCTTTGATAAGTACTTTGTGGTGTTGCCTTTAAATTGCTAAATGACATAAATTAAAGGAGGAAAATTTGAAAATAAAATTTTCAAACACCGTTTTGTGCTTTTAGCCAAATACGACAGGCAAAACTTTTTTACTTTTAAAACTCGTGTAAAAAAGCCGTATGAACTTTAGTTCTATTTAAACATAAGAAAGGAATGGTTATTATTATGAATTTTAAAGTAAATCGTGATTATCTTACAACTTCCCAAGTGGTTTATGAGGATAGTGCAGAGCAATCTGTTGAAATGGACTATATTTTACCAGACTATCTTCCAGAAATCTTCAAGATTATGAAATGCTTTCTTGAACCTAAAATTGTTTCAAAAAATGTGAACGGTGACAAATTAACTCTTGAAATTGCAGTTGATGTAAAGGTGTTGTACTTAACACAAGATAGTAACAAACTTTATTGCATTGACCAAAAACAAAACTATACTAAGAATATTGATATTGGCACTTCACCAAATTCCCCAGAAATAACAGCTTCCTTAAACACAGAATATGTGAACTGTAGAGCGGTAAATGCACGAAGATTAGACGTTCGTGGAGCAGTTTCTATTAAAGCAAAAGTAGTGTCACAAGTTAAAAATGAAACAATCATAGACGCTTATGGAAGTGGAATTCAACTAAAAAAATCCAAAATAACCTACCCTGCGAAAAAATTAATGGCAAGCAAAACTGTAACTTTGACAGAAACCATCGACCTATCGCAAACTAAACCGCCTATAGCTACAATAATAAAAGATGATGTTGTTATAAATCAAGGCGACCACAAAGTAGTTTCCGATAAATTAGTAGTAAAGGGTAGGTCGGTAGCCTCCATTCTTTACACCACTAAAGATGAAGAAGAAGGCTTACAAACTATGGAGTTTGAAATTCCATACAGCCAAATTCTCGACGTGAAAGGGATAAATGACAGCTTTGAAAATTACATTGAAGTATCTTACATAAGTTCAATTTTTACTCCAAATGAAGAAGGAACTTCCTTTGATTGCGAAATAGTCATAAGAATTGATTGTGTGAGTGTTAAGTATGAAGAAATGGACGTTGTAACCGACATTTACTCAACGAAATATCCTTTTTCCTATACAAATATGGCAAGAAAAATTGATAAAACTCCAAAAGTAGAAGTTATTCCTCACAGCGAAAAAAGCGTTCTTGAGTACAAAGATGGTGAAATAATGAGAGTTTATCACCATTTTTCAAAAATTGGACGCATTTCACAACGTTTTGACAATGAAAAAGATTGTTATGTTGTAACTTGCAAATTAATTTCCACTGTTATTTGCAAAAATGAAAATAACTGCCCAATTTATTTAGAGGGCGAAGTTATATTTGAAAAGGAAATTCCTAAAGAAGAAAATCAAGGTGAAATGACAGTCCGCGGAAAAATTACTGACTGTTCCTACAACCTAATTTCCACAAATTCAGTTGAAGTAAAAACTGATTTAGAGCTAATTTGCACTTTTTGTGACAGTTATCAAGAAAACTTTATCACCGAAATTGAAATGGATAATAATGAAGTGGAAAAGGACGATTTTGCAGTTAAATTATACTTTGCAACTAGCGGTGAGAGCGTTTGGGAAATTGCAAAAAAATTAGGGGCAAGCGCAAATGAAGTTATGCGTGAAAATGATCTTTTAGTAGATGAAATAAACGAAAATGTTATGTTGTTAATTCCAATTAACTAACTGTGAAAGGACGGTTCATTATGAATGTAAATGATATTTATGGAGATATTGCAAGACGTACCGACGGGAATATTTATATTGGCATCGTAGGTCCTGTTCGTTCAGGAAAATCCACTTTTATTAAGCGTTTTATGGAAACTTTAGTTATTCCAAGTATTAAAGATGATGCTATGAAAGAACGTGCAACTGACGAACTTCCACAGTCCGCAGCTGGGAAAACTATTATGACTACTGAACCAAAATTTGTTCCCGAAGAAGCAATCGACCTTTCTTTAGACGATGTTTCACATTTTAAAGTTCGAATGATTGACGTTCATGTAATTTTAGGGTTAAACAACAATAAAGCTGATAACACTAGATTTATTCACTAGTGTTATCAGCTTTTTTTTGAAAACATACTAAAAAATTAGCCACTTATTGACTTTGTTTCAATAAGTGTTTTTACTATTATTGGATAAAATTTGCTTATATATACAAACTAAAAATAAAAATATTTCTAACATCTTGCTTTTTACTATGAAAATTTGGTATAATTATATTATAAGGGATTTTATTTGGAATCTCAAAATGAATTACAAGTGACTGGTAACAGTTAAATTTATATAGTGGATGGTGGAAAACATGAACAGAAAATTATTCAACCTATTTATTAGTTGCATTCTAGTATTAATTACGCTGTGTGTTGGTTCCTATTTTTTTAATAGCGAAAAAGACATGTTGTTAACTTATGACGATACAGGTATAACAAAGCTTAATACATGGACGTTAGAAAGTAGTGGGATAAACGGACAAATTGAAATGACGGATTTTAATCCTCAAAATACTAACTTTGAACCGTACAGTCTTACAAGCACAATCTCAACAAGTGAGTATATAGATCCAGTTATTGTACTTGAAAGTATGCACCAAGCTTTTACTATCAGTGTAAATTCTGAGATAATTTATGAATTTGGACAAGATAGTAGCACGATTTTTTCAGCTCCTAATGGAGGTATTTGGCATTTTGTAGAGTTGGAAAATATTCAGCCTGATAATAACATAATAATAGAGGTTATACCGAGTGATGACAAAACCTCAATCGGGCTAATTGATATATACTTATCAGAAAAAAGCGAAGCTGTCTTATTTTTAATCTATAATAACGCTTTAAAATTGCTTATTTCAACAATAATACTGGTTATTGGTATTTTCCTTTTAGTAACTCAGGCTTTTATTTCAAAAGGTCTTAAAAAGAATAATTCCCTTTTATATCTAGGCTTATTGTCAACAAACATAGCTGTTTGGTTGATCAGCGAATCTAATTTGTTACAATTTATCATAGGAGATACATTCATATTAGGATATATTCCATATTGGTCCATACAACTATTATTTATACCTTTTATTTTCTATGTTGACAGCATGTACACCCCATCTCACAAGTCAATATCAAAGTATTTTTGTATAGCATTTCTTACTAATTTTATTGTATCTACAGTCCTTCATTTTACAAAAATAGCCTATTACTATAATACTTTAGTGATAGTACATTTGATTATGGTTGCTACATTGTTGTATTTTATATCTTCGTTATTATATGAAACTCTTGCGAAAAAGAATAAAGATGCTAGTATAATACTATTGCAAATATCATTTTTAGTTCTTACTGCCTTAGCGGAACTGGCTGTTTTCTATTTTGGAAATAATATGAACTCACTAGGTGTGAGTCTTCAAACAGGAATGTTATTATATCTATTGGCTTGTGTAACAGCAACCTCTCTTAAATTAAGAACTGTTTGGGTTGAAAGTATGCATACAGAATATTTGAGAAAAATTGCTTACACAGACATTTTAACATCACTTCTCAATAGACGAGCATTTGAGAGGGATTTAGAAGAATTTACGGAAAGTGTAGATATAACAAAAATAATAGTTAACTTTGATTTGAATAATTTAAAGTATTTCAATGATAATATGGGGCATCAAGCTGGTGATAATTATTTAACTTCCTTTGCTGAATTAGTGCAAAAACATCTAAATGAATTCGGAAAATGTTATCGTATGGGAGGAGATGAATTCTCTGCGATATTATATAACGTTTCCTTTAATACATTAGAACAAAGATTGCTTACTATTCAAGAAAAAATCAAAGCTTTTGATAATATATCTGGAGTAGCTGTTGGATATGCAAAATATGATGAAAACCTCTACCCTAATATTGCTGATTATTTGCACCACCTTGATGAATGTATGTATAAAAACAAGATTATTACAAAAGGCGACTAACGAGTAAAACTAATTAAGTATAGCACTTATTGATTCAATGTCAATAAGTGCTATTTTTTATTTCTATCAATTATAAGAAAAAACTGATTGCTTAATTTATTAATAGTTTTTTCTCTTTGACCTTTGCTTTATTTTATAAAAAACAAAAACTATAATACCGCTAAAAGTCGTAATCGCTCCACCAAAGGTAAGTATTGATTGATAAACTGAAGCTGTCCCCGCAATATCAAAGATACCTCTTAATAATGAGCCTAAAACAAGTGCTGTAACGCCTGTATGATAAAGATGTGACGCCCAAAAATAATCTATACTGGTTTTTTCAAAGCAGTAGAATAACATACCTACTAAAACTCCTAAAACTAGAGGATAAAGGAAAAGATATGTCATATGCACAGAGCTCACTCCGTGAGAAAACTGAGCATAAATAAATGAAATCAACATACATAAAAGAGTTATCAGAAAAAAAGGTATAACTCTTTTTTTTATATAAAAAATTTGTATTGCTTTTCTATTTTCCGATGTAGACAATATCACTCACACTCCTTTCCCTATAATCTTTGCCATTTGTAGTTGGAAAGTTTACCACTTCGCCCATAAACACCATTGTGGCTGAACCTCCACCATCTAAATTATATGCAACTTCGCAGTTGTAGGAAGATAAAACTTGTGCCATCTCATATAGTGATAATCCTTCGCTTTCGTCTGTTCTACCATCTGCTACCATAAAAATATAGTGATTTGGTTCTATCATCGCTATTGCTGTTCTAGGATTGCTCTCGTCTTCACGCTCAACCTTACTTTCCTCGTCAACTGTAATTTCACCATCTAAAATTAGCCCTGGACCAAAGGAAAAAATTTGCACTGCACCAAGTTCTTCAAGTTCCTGTGCTGTAACATCACTTTCGTTAATTATTTCCATACTTCCATCAGAAAATATGACTAAATCTTCATTACCACCCGATGTTTCAACATCTCGGTAAAGATAACCATTACGCATTACATAACCATAATCTCTAAAGCCGTAGTAGTCACCGTTAATCGCAATAATCGCATCATTTTCAAGCGCTATTTCGGAAGTTTTTTCCTTAACATTTGTGCCAAAAGAATTTTCTGCTAATCCCGCCATTAGATAAGAACTATCGCTGATAATTATATCTGCTATATAAATGTCGGTATTGTACTCTCTTATTGTATTAATTGTAATTTGTATATTTTCATCGCTATAGCTTGTTTCCGTAATAATTGGCTCACTAACAGTGTTTTCACTTGAATTACTATTGTTTGATGGAGCGTTATCACTATCAAAGCCCGTAGCGTTGTTCGTAATATTTTCCTCACTTAAACTTTCCTTGACTATATCATCAATCACAACAACATTTTGAGATATTACAAATCTGTTTAGTAATGTAAAACTAACATATCCAACAAAAAATAAAGTAGTGCAATGTTTCCACACTTTTGAAATTTGCCTCTTGTTCATATTTTTTACAAAAACCCAGTTTTTCTGCATACTATAACTAAATAAAAATAAAGTAGTATCAATTAAAATTTTCGATATTATAGAGTTTTCAAGTAACAAATCAAGTCCTGCTGTTCCAATAGCACTTGCTCCCATAATCAAGAAAAAGAGGAAGAAATATTTTAAAACACTACCAATGGCGTTGCCTTGTAATCGAAAAACTGATTTTTTATTTATAACATAATTTACAAAACCTGATAAAACCCTTGCAATTACTGTGGCAATTATTATATTCTCTAAGGAATATAATGACAAGATTAAAGAAATTACAGCGAATAAAATTATATCTGTCAAAAAGCCTACAAATGAGCTTGCAACAAATTTTATTGGTCGCTGATATATTAAAATAGAGTCACGAATAGGACGAAAATGTGACTGCTCATTATTATCAAAATAAATTGTTTCAATTTTCACTGTGTAAATTTCGGTTTCTTTTACTGCTTCTTGAAGAAAATTATACTCGTATTCATACCGTTCCCCATGTGTTTCTATAGCTGTTTTGATAAGGTTTAAAGGTATTCCTCGCAAGCCTGTTTGAGTATCTTCACATGCTACTCCAGTGGCAGATTTAAACACATGCGAAGTTATCTTGTTTCCAAAATAGCTTTTTCTTGGCACATTTCCCTTGCTAAAATCACGTATTCCAAGTATAAGGGATTTAGTGCCACCTTCCAAGGCTTGCGCCACTTTAATAATATCACTTACTTTGTGTTGCCCGTCAGCATCAGCTGTTATAACTCCATGTTTTAAACCTAAAGTTTCAGTAGCAAACTTAATTCCAGATTTTAAAGCAACTCCTTTCCCTTTATTATTTTTATGATGTAAAACAAAACAACCGAGTTCTTTA
The DNA here is from genome assembly GCA_964370845.1 of uncultured Oscillospiraceae bacterium. Classification (GTDB taxonomy): domain Bacteria; phylum Bacillota; class Clostridia; order Oscillospirales; family Ruminococcaceae; genus CAYJLB01. Next base: position 30,067 of record CAYJLB010000011.1, on the reverse strand, counting down.
GCTTTTGTGAATATTGGCACACAAGAAGCATCGCTTCCATCATCAATAATAACTATATTTCTAAACCCGCTTTCTTTGAGTGTGACAAGCATTGATGTCAATTTACTTGTCGGTTGGTATGCAGGTATAATAATAGCTACATTATGCATAATTATGACCATCCTTTCTGCATATTTTGCACCTGTTTATTACAATACATTGGACTATCACAAATTTTTATTTCTTCTGTATTCTGCAATAGTTCTTTGTATTATATTAGTTTATTATATATAAGTAACATTAAACTTACTTAAAAATTAATCTTTAGAAATATTTATTATTTCCTTTAAAGTCTGCATACACGAATCTGAGGACGCCATTTCGTCAGCAAGTCGTTTTAACTCAGCTTTAATCATATTAGCATTTAATATTTGTTTTTTGTACTTCATTTTGTGTTCTAAACTTGCCCAGGAGTCTTGAGAAATAGTGCGTATTTGAATTTCTACAGGAACACTTACTCCTTGGATTTCTACTTCCAAAATAATGTGATAACTACGATAACCATTATCTTTTGGGTGCTTAATATAATCCTTACTTACAATATGTTTAAACCCAAACTGATTTTCAATTATGTTAGCTGTTGTGTAAACATCTTCTAAAAATCTACAAATGATTCGTAATCCAATTATATCGTTAAGATTAGTGACCGCATTTTCTAAAGTTCTATCAAAACCTAATTTATCTAGCTTTATTTTAGCGCTTTCTTCTGATTTAATTCGTGATTTTATATGTTCAATAGTATCGCTACAATCATTCGAAATTAAATCACAAACCTTATCTTTTGTCTTAGTAAATATATCAAAATAATCTTCATAAAAATCCACATCTTTTGTTTTTGTCTGCAAAAAAATCACCTCGCAATAATTAATTCATTGTAAGGTGATTATATAATATAAACTTTAAACTTACTTTAAAAAACTACAGTTATCACAATTTCTTTTCCTGTTTTGCTTTCCGCAGAGATTTTAGCAGAATGCAAATCACATATACTTTTCGCAATGGAAAGTCCAATACCATACCCTTTTGTTTGGCTGTTTCGTGATTTATCTCCACGATAAAATCTTAAGAACCAATCATTGTGTTTTCCAACACCAATATCCTCGCAGGAATTTTCGATGGTAAATATCTTTTTACTTCCACTTGTGATTAAAGAAATTTTAAGCTTTGTTTCCGGTAGAGAATATTTAATTGCATTTTCTGTTAATATTGCAATTAAATTTCTTATTTGAGCTTCGTCGCCGTTGTAAGAAAAGTTTTGTTTTATGTTTAAAACTAAATTCAGATTTGCACTTTTAATAGATGAAGAAAACTCATTAACTGTGTCAATTATCGCATCACAAAGGGAAAAATCTGTTTTAATTATCTCAACCTTTTCATCCAGCTTTGTGAGTGATACAAGATTTTCTACAAGGTTGTCAAGCCTTGAAATTTGCGTTTTTATACTATTGGTCCATTCCCCTTCACCACTATCAATTTCAATTACATCGCAATCCGTTTTTATTATTGCAAGAGGCGTTTTAAACTCATGACTTACATTGGTAATAAATGCTTGTTGCCGTTCAAAACTATTTGCTATCGGGGCTACTGCTTTTTTTGATAACAAAACGGATAAAGTAAATATGGAAACAATTGCACCAATTAAAATAAGCACAGAATAATACATGAAAGTTTCAAAATTGATTAAATCTTGTTCAATATCAAGGAAAAAATAAACAAACCCCATCTGATTTTCAACTTTTATAAATCTAAAATTATCAATTGTACCTGTTAATTCTCCATTTCCGTTCACCATATTTACATATTCTACCGCTTCATCTTTGGAAACAGAGCTAATATTTTTTGTATCAACAGCATCAATAACCTCACCCTCGTTAGAAGTAACAGCAAAAAACCTTGTTGTAAAAGCTATTTCTTTTGAAAATAGTTCTCCACGGTCAAAATCTATTCCTATTTGCAAATCACCTTGGACAAGAAGGTTTAAAACTTTATCCGAATTATTCATAATTGTCAAATAATTGGTTACATTTATTGAAATCGCTATAAGCAACATTACAATTACACTAATTATAGTTGTAAGCAGAACAAATTTTCTTTGTAGTTTTTTTAGCATATCACACCTCCAAAGAATAACCCGTATTTCGTGTCGCTTTAATTTTTACATCAGTTTCAAGTAATGTCAATTTTTTTCTAAGATATGAAATGTACACCCACACAACATTAATCTCAGTGTCACTATCATATCCCCAAATTTTTTCCATAAAACGCTCAGTAGATATGATATGACCCTTATTAATCATCAGCATTTCCATCATTTGAAACTCTTTACTCGCAAGTTTGAATGAGTTTTTGTCAGTATAAAGTTCAAAAGTTTTTCGGTTTAAACTCACATCACCTACCGACAAAACTGATGAACTACTGTCGCTAACAGTCCTAGTCATTGCACGAAGTCTTGCAAGTAGCTCTTTTGTTTCAAATGGCTTTGTAAGGTAATCATTTGCACCCAAATCAAGCCCTGTCACTTTATCATCAACTTGAGATTTTGCTGTGAGCATAATAATTGGTATAAGATTTCCATTTTCACGCACTTTTTTTAGTACAGTAAGTCCATCAACTTTAGGCATCATTATATCCAAAATCACAGCATCATAGTTTTCCGCATCTAAATAAGTAAGAGCTTCTTGCCCATCATAAACTGCATCTACAGAATAATTGTAATGTCTTAATATTTTCATCTTCGCATAGTAATATTCTCATATTTAACCCTATTTCTTTCAGGACATCTAGCTTCTTTTGTTATAAAAAGATAAAAATCAAATAACTTCAAAAAAATTATTTTCTATTTCCAAGTCTTTATTTTCACCTCTTAATCAATATTAGAGTATTAACCTTAAGCTTACCTTAAAACAATAAATTATTTTGTAAAAGTAGTTGGATTATATTATGCTAGTTTTGCTATTCCTTCATAAAGTTCAAAATATCTTCCCTTATTTTGAAGTAATTCTTCATGGTCACCACGTTCAATAATTTCTCCGTTTTCTAAAACCATAATAGCGTTTGAGTTTCTAACAGTTGAAAGTCTATGAGCGATTACAAATGTAGTCCTTGTTTCCATAAGTCTATCAAGGGCTTGTTCAATATGCTTTTCTGTACGAGTATCTACTGAACTTGTAGCTTCATCAAGAACTAAAATAGGAGCCTTTGATATTGCAGCTCTTGCGATATTTAAAAGTTGTCTTTGTCCCTGACTTAAGTTTGCACCGTCACCTTCAAGGACTGTATCATAACCTTTTTCAAGCCTTGTAATAAACGAGTGTGCATTTGCGGCTTTTGCAGCAATTTTTACGTCTTCATCAGTTGCATCAAGTCGTCCATAGCGAATATTCTCCATAACAGTGCCCTCGAAAAGGTGAGTATCTTGCAAAACCATAGCAATATTTTTCCTTAGGAAATCTTTTTGATAGGACTTTATTTCAACATCGTCAATTGTAATGCTTCCGCTTTGAATATCATAAAATCGATTTAATAGATTAGTTATTGTAGTTTTTCCAGCACCAGTTGAGCCAACAAAAGCAATTTTTTGCCCTGGTTTTGCATAAAGTGAGATATTTTTTAATACCAATTTATCACTTCTATAACCAAAACTTACATCATTTAATTTTACAAAACCATCCATTTTATCAGAAATGACAGCATTTTCTATATCTTCACTTTCGCTATCTTCGTCCATCATTGAAAAAACTCTCTCTGCACCAGCAAGAGCTGAATAAATAACATTCATTTGCATTGAAATCTGGTTGATTGGATTGGTAAAACTTCTTGAGTAATTTAAAAATACCGCATAAGCTCCAACGTCAACATAAGAAGTTAAACATTAATATCCGCCGATTAAATCAGTTATTTCATAGCTTAAATGACCCAATACACCCAATATAGGTCCCATAATTCCGCCTAAAAATTGTGCTTTTACAACCTTTTCTTTATATGCCTTATTGTGCACTTTAAAATCTTCAAAAGCGTCATCTTCATGATTAAACACTTTTACAACTTTTTGCCCTGTAATAGTTTCTTCGATAAATCCGTTAAGTTCACCTAAAGTTTCTTGTCTACCTTTAAAATATTTTCTACTTCTTTTGGTAATAAACTTACCAGTGAAGAAGAAAAGTGGAATTAATACAATTGAAACTATTGTTAAAATTATATTTGTAAATAGCATTACTATTAATGTTCCAACAAAAGTTATAATGGCTGAAAAAAGTGTAATCGCAGTATTTGACATCATTTCCCCTACTGAATCCACATCATTTGTATATCGGCTCATCATATCACCGTTGCTGTTTGTGTCAAAATATCTAAGTGGTAATGTTTGCATTTTGACAAAAAGCTCGTTTCTAAGCCTTTCAAGAGATTTTTGAGCAACATTAATCATAATCCTAATTTGAACAAAATTTGCAACTAAAGCAACTCCATACGCAACTGCCATTATAATAATATTTTGTATTAATACATCTGTTCCTTTTCCATCAAACAAATTGTTTATAATCGGTCTTAACATGTAAGAGGATAGAAGGTTTAACCCTGTATTTATCGCAACGCAAATAAAAACTATAACAATTAAAAAACTATCTTCTTTAATATAACTAAGTAATCTTTTTATTGTTTTTGAAGTATTTTTCGGTTTAACTACTGGCATTCCCAGGTGTGCTCCCGGACCGCCTTTTCTAATTCCGAAATTAGGTGCGTTCTGGGTGTTGTTTTTTTCTTCTTCCTTCCTTTTATGTGGTGGAGGGCCGTGAGGAGGTCGTCTATTTTCCATTATTTCACTATCCTTTCTATAATGCCGAACCTATTTTATAAGCTCGTCTATGCAATCGCTTCTTTATCACGTTGAGAGTCGTATATTTCTTTATAGGTTAAACTATTTTCCAAAAGTTCACTATGTTTTCCTACCGCTTCAATCTTACCATCATTCATAACTACAATTTTATCTGCAGTGATTACTGAAGAAATTCTCTGTGCAATAATTAGCTTTGTGGTATTTTGAAGTTCATTTTGTAAAAACTCTCGAATTTTCCCTTCAGTAGCGGTGTCAACAGCGCTTGTTGAGTCATCTAAAATAATAATTTTAGGCTTTTTTAATAACGCTCTTGCTATACAAAGTCTTTGTTTTTGTCCACCTGAAAGATTTACACCGCCTTGTCCCAAAATTGTGTCATATTTTTCAGGAAAGCTTTCAATAAAAGCGTTAGCAGCGGCATATTCAGCCATTTGTCTAACTTCATTCATATCAGCATTTTTATCCCCATATCGCAAATTTTTTTCTATTGAACCCGAAAAAAGAATATTATTTTGCAAAACAACAGCAACACTGTCACGCAAATTTTTAAAGGAATAGTCTTTTGTATTTTTTCCGTCAATTAAAATTTCTCCACTATCCATTTCATAAAGCCTTGGAATAAGCGATATTAAGCTTGTTTTTCCGCAACCTGTTGAACCAATAATACCTACTGTTTCACCTGAATTTATCTTCAAATTAATATCGCTGAGTACATTTTCACTATTTTCTTTATAATATTTGAAACTCACATTTTTAAATTCGATACTTCCATTAATAACTTTGTTTTGAGATGATTTATATTCAATTATTTCTATTTCAGTGTCAAAAACTTCGTTGACACGTTTTACACACGCAAAAGCACGAGAAGCTGAAATTAAAACATTTGCAAGCATCATAAGAGAGGATAATATTTGTGCAGTATATGTAATAAATACTGATATATCGCCTATTTGAGTGTTCCCTTCAGCTACACCCATTCCGCCAAAATAAAGTATTGCTATTGTCGCAACATTCACAGATAATGTCATAATTGGCATTTGAAGCATTGTAATTCTAAAAACTTTAAGCCCACTATTTTTCATATCAGCATTTGCAGTTTTAAATTTATTAATCTCAGTTTTTTCTCTTACTAAAGATTTTATTACACGAATATTAGTTAAATTTTCTCTTACAACAGAATTAATTTTATCAATTTTCTTTTGCAAAACACCGAATTTTTTATAACTAAGTGAAACAATTATAGCAATTGCAATTACTAAAAATGGAATTATAAAAACAAAAATAAGGGCAAGACTACTGTTCACAGTAAACACCATAATTAGCGTTCCAATTAATAAAGCTGGTGCTCTTACTAACATTCTAAGTGCAGTTTCTACAAGGTTTTGAATTTGAATTATATCATTTGTGAGCCTTGTTACTAAAGAAGAAGTGCTGAATTTATCTATACAAGAAAAAGTGAAAGATTGTATTTTCTTAAATAATTCTTCCCTTAAATCACAGCCAAAATAAACTGAAGCTCTTGTGGCACAATACGCACAAGAAATCCCTGCAACTAAACCAAATCCAACAAAAAACAACATTCTAAATCCATATCCCCAAAGTATTGAAACTTCTTCACCCGCAACAAAACCGTCAATAATTTTTCCTGCTAAAATTGGAATATTAACCTCTGCAAAAACTTCAACAATCATTAAAAGTGGCGATAGAATAAAGAAAATTAAATGAGGTTTAATATATTTTAAATATCTTTTCATTTTACCTCCTCCAACATATTTGAGAGATTTTGATGTAATCTATCCATAAAATTTTCGAACAAATCCAATTCCTCATCGCTAAAACCATCAAAAGTTTCTTTATCAAGTTTTTGAAAAAGTTCGTGAGTATTTTCTATAAATTCATCACCTTTTTGAGTAAGTTCGATAATGTTAGCCCTTGAGTCATTGTCATCAACTTTTCTTAAAATATAACCCTTATTCTCTAGCTTTTTAAGGCTAACTCCTACGGAAGCTGGACTTGTTCCTAATTTTTTTGCAAGTTCTCGCTGTGAAAAATTACAATTATTTGCAATCAACATTAAAAGTCTTGATTCTCCTGCAAAAACCTCACTATCAATCAAATTATGATGCATTACACGTTCAAAAGCATGGTGGAATTGTTTCATTTTATGCTTTACAACCCTTTGTTTTGTCATAATATCGTGTTTGTATTTTTTATTTTCCATTTTGTCCTCCTTATATAATAAACAAGTATATGATACGCAAGTTTATTATATACTTGTTTATTATTTTTGTCAAGAGTTTTCTTTAAAATATCTGCATATACTTTTCTCTTAAAACATATTTATTAATTATAAAAAATGGGAGGACAAAAGTTTTCGAAAGGAATGGTCATAATTATGGATTTGAATTTATTAAAAAGTATTGATGTAAAACTAGTTGATAAAGATGAGCTTGTTGAAAGAAGTGATGTAAAAATTGAAGAAAATGCACCTCGTGAAGAACGGTTAAAAAATTATATAAAGCAAATCAAAAATCCATATTGCTATAAAGATGGCAATACAGTTGTAAAAATTAGCTTTTCAAATACTACTTCCACACTTGAAGATTGTATTTCTCATTATTTAAAAGGATTATAAAACAAAGCATTACGAAAGGAATGGTAGTAGTCATGCAAAAACTTCATCAAAACAAAAAAATATACAAAACAGTAATTTATTGTCGATTATCAAAAGAAGATGGAGATAAAGCTGAAAGCAACAGTATAATTGGACAAAAAGCTTACTGTTACGATTTTGTAAGTAAACATGATGATTTAAAGATAGTGCGTCAACCTATAGTTGATGACGGTGTTTCGGGGGTTTCTTTTGATAGGACAGGTTTTAAAGAACTTGAAAAGGAAATAACTGCTGGAAATGTTAATTGTGTTGTAGTTCGTGATTTATCAAGATTTAGTAGAAATTACATTGATGCGGGTAGATATATCGAAAGAATATTCCCTAGTTTAGGTGTAAGGTTTATTGCTATAAATGACAATTATGATAGTTTAAAAAGTGATTCGCATTCAGACAGCTTTGTACTTCCCTTCAAAAATCTCATCAACGATTCTTATAGTAAAGATATTTCCATTAAAGTTCGTTCAAGTCTTAATACAAAAAAGAAAAATGGCGAATTTGTAGGTGCGTTTGCTCCTTATGGATATAAACGTGATAACAAAAATAAAAATAAATTACTTATTGATGAAAAAGCTGGAGAGGTTGTACAGTTGATTTTTTCTTCTTTCAAAGATGGAATGAGTATTAAAAAAATAGCTGAAATGTTAAATAATAAAGGTGTACTTCCACCCATGGATTATAAAAGAGCAAATGGCTTTAATTTTGAAACAGTATTTAAAACATCAGAAAAAAGCAAATGGGAATACAACACTGTTAAACGCATTTTAGTGAATGATGTTTACATAGGAACACTTACACAAGGTAAAAGTGGAACACCAAATTACAAGGTAAAAATTGTAAAAGAAAAAGATAAAAGTGAATGGTTTGTCACTCAAGATGCACATAAACCTTTGGTGGAAAAAGAAGATTTTTTTTCCGTTTGTGAACTGTTGAAAAGAGATATGCGCTCTACTTTTGATGACAGTGCAAATGCTTTATCTGGGTTTTTATTTTGTGCTGATTGTGGCTCAACTATGATAAGGCAAAATGCTTATGCAAGAGGAAAAAAATATGTGTATTATGTTTGTTCTAATCACAAAAAGAATAAAATGTGCTTTTCTCATAGCATTAGCGTAAATGATGTTGAAGAAAAGGTTTTAACTGCTATAAAAAACCAAATAGATTTAATTTTAGAATATAAAAAAGTATCCGAATTAACTTTACAAGCAAAATATAATAATGGAAAAATGTTTAGTTTTGAAAGGCAAGTTGAAGAATTGAATGAAGAAATAACTAAATATCAAAACTTAAAACTTCGCCTTAATGAAGATTTATATGAAAATATTATTTCAAAAGAAGAATATCTTGAATTTAAAGGAATATATAAGAGCATAATTGACGACAAAAAAATAGCAATCAACAACCTAGATAAAATAGGGTTACAAACTATTTACAATGGTGACAATAATAAAAATTGGGTGTCAACTTTTAAAGAAAATAAGAATATTGACGTTTTAAGTCGTCGGGTGCTTATGGCACTTGTTTATAAAGTTAAAATTTATGAAAAACGTACTCTTGAAATAATTTTTAAGTATTCAGATACATATGAAAACCTTAATACAGTTGAAATAGCATAGGAGGTTAAGAAATGGGACGAAAAAAAAGGACGGTATTGCAGAAAAATGAAGTAATTGCAAAACCTATAAATGAGCCACTTAACACTGGGATTTATGCAAGACTTTCAGCAGAAAATAGTCATAAAAATGATGATGGAAACGCAATTGAAAACCAAGTTGAGGCTTGTCGTAATTTTATTAATGAAAATCCCCAATTAATTTTAGCCGACACTTATATCGATAATGGAAAGACGGGAACAAATTTTGATAGACCGGAATTTAATAGGCTTATAAATGATATAGAAAAAGGGAAAATCAAATGCCTTGTAGTTCGTGACTTATCTCGTTTTGGTAGAGATTACATTGAAACAGGAACTTATTTGGAGCGGGTTTTCCCTGATTTAGGACTTAGATTTATTTCTGTAAATGAGAAATATGACAGTTCTTTAATGGACAGTAGTAATGAAAGCCTTATGATTCCTTTGCAAAATATGATAAACGGTATTTACGCAAAAGATATTTCAAGAAAAGTATCTACTGCTCATCAGACAAGATTTTTATCAGGTGAATTTAAAAGAAATACTTTGCCTTATGGATATATGCTTGATGAAACAAGACGTAAAGTTATTGTTGATGAAGCAACTGCTGAATTTGTGAGATTAATTTTCACTTTAAGGGCAAATGGAAAAAGCATCAAAGAGATAATAAGCACCCTTAATGAATTAAATGCTCCAAACCCAAAAGTAAGAAAAGCTGAAATAAATGTACAAAAAGGCAATGTTTCAAACAGCAACGGGTTTCATTATTCAACTATACAAAATATACTTAAGAACCATACTTACCTCGGACATACTGTTATAGGAAAAAAAGTTAGAGCTTTTTATAGAGGTATCATTTGTGAAGATGTAAAAGACGAAAGTAAGTGGATTTTTTTAGAAAATACTCATCAACCCATAATTTCTGAAGAATTATTTTATACTGTACAAGAAATTCGTAGGCTTGCTTCTGAAAATAAGGCAAAAAAAATGAAAGAAACAGCGAAAAAACGTGCACAACTTAATAATTTATTTACAGGGAAAATTTATTGTGCTGATTGTCTTAGTCCATTGACATTTAATCGTTTAGTAGATAGAAATAACTTTAATGCGTATTATAAATGTTCAAAATACATAAAAAAAAAGAATGTTCAAAGCACAAAATAAATTATTTGAAACTTAACGAAAAGGTATTAAATGCAATATTATCACAAATAGAAGTGGCTTTAGATTATAGAAACCTTGTTGACAATTTTAATATAAGTGAGAGCAAAAAAAGTAGCCAACAAAATCAAAAAGCTAGTATAAAAAGTTTGAACCTTAAACTTTTGGGTTTACAGAGAAAAAGAACAAGATTATATGAAGATTTTGCAAAAGGAGTTTTAGGAACTGATGAATATGCATTTGCAAAAAAGAATTATGATGAAGAATATTATAGGTTGCAAGGATTATTAGTTGATGAGCCTTTATCAAATAATAACAAATGGCTTAACCTTATAAAATCGGTAGGAAAATCAAAAGTATTAACACAGAATTTAGTTGATAATATGATTGAAAAAGTGTTAGTCTACGAAAATGGAGATGTTGAAATAACTATGAAATGTACTGATGTTTACGCAACCTATAAAGAAAATATTGGCTATATCAGCGAGGTGTGAAATGAAAATAGCGCTATATATTAGGCTTTCAAATGCTGATGAAGAAACAGGTTTTACAAAAATAGAAAGCGAAAGTATTCAAAATCAGCGAAATTATATTAATGCTTTTCTTGATAAAGACCCTATTTTTTCAAATGGAAGCCGAATTGAATTTGTGGATGACGGTTTTTCAGGAACAACAGAAAATAGGCCTAATCTCATAAAAATGATGGAAGCTACAAAAAGTGGGGAAATAGATGTTATTTGTGTAAAAGATTTTTCCCGATTTTTTAGAGATTATATTGAAGCAGGCAATTATCTTGAATGTGTTTTTCCATTTTTAGGAGTAAGATTTATTTCAATAAATGATAATTATGATAGCGATAATTTTAAAGGTACAACCGGTGGAATGGAAATGGTAATGCGAAATATTGTTTACTCAGCATATAGCAAAGATTTATCATTAAAAATTTCTACAGCAAAAAAACAAAAAACTAAACAAGGGAAATTTATAGGAAGTCACCCACCTTTCGGATACAAAAAAGACGAATTTGATAAAAATAAACTTGTAATAGATGAAATATCTTCAAAATATGTCCGCAGAGTTTTTGATTTAATTTTAGAAGGAAAATCAACTACAGAGGTTGCAAAAATATTAAATCAAGAAAATATTCCAACTAAAGGGGAATATTTTAAAATCCGTTATAAAAACAGCAAAAAGCATAGTTCAATGCTTAATACAATTTCATGGAACAGCAAAAGAGTATATGAAATTATTCGTGCAAGAGTTTATGTAGGTGATATGGTTGGCGGGCATAAGAAAAAAGTGACTTATAATTCAAAACAAACCATAAAACATGAACCTATCATTGTAGAAAATACTCACACTGGAATTGTTACAAGAGAAGATTTTATAAAAGCGGGAAATATGATTAAAACTAATAAAACTGGAAAAAAGCGTGAATGTGACATTTATCCTCTTAGAAAATTAGTTAGATGCGGTCATTGTAAATATATGATGGAAAGAAAGCTGAAAAATAATGAATATATTTTCCACTGTAAAAATGGAAAAAGTGGAGCAAAAACAAATTGCAATATTAATTCTATGATAAAAGAAAATGAACTTGAGAAATTAGTAATAAATATCATAAAAAGTCATCTTTGCTTAATAGATGAAAATATTTTCTTAGATATTAAAGGCAAAAAAGAAGATATATCTGTTAAAATAAAAGAAAAAAGCAATTTAATTAATGGATATAAAAAAGCTAAATTAAGATTGTATGAAAAATTCGTAAATGAACAAATTTCTAAGGAAAAATATAGTCTTGATAAAAAAAATTTGGAACAAAAAATAGCAGAGTTAGAAATTCTTACAACTTCTTTACAAAAAATAGAAGATGATAAGAATAATGAATTAGATCCGTTTTCTTTTCTTAATTCAAATAATTTAACTTGTGAAATTGCAAATATTTTCATTGAAGAAATACTTGTTTTTGATGTAAAAGAAATTGAAATTAAACTTAAATATAATGACAATTTTTTTTAGTCTTATAATTACACACGCAGACTGTGTAGGTTACATAGTTCCAAGTTCGTTGGGATATATTGAAAATGATATGCCAAGAATGGTTGTTACTCCGTGGTTTGAGGAGGAAATTCCTTTCAATATGGCAGCGGAAATCGGAACACAAAAGGTTATAAATGAACATTCAACAATAGGAATTTTAGTCACCACTGACGGAAGTATTTCGGATATTCCAAGGGAAGAATATAGGCAAGCGGAAGAACGTGTTGTTGAAGAACTTCAAGGAATTAACAAGCCTTTTGTTATCTTAATGAACAGCACTGACCCTACTTCACAAAGAGTAATTGACCTTTCAAGAGAGCTTCAAGATAAATATGGAGTGCCTGTAATTCCTGTGGACTGCTTAACTCTTGATGAAGATGACATTAAGAAGATTTTAACACAAATCTTATTTGCTTTTCCTATAAAAATGATTAATGTGAAAATTCCAACGTGGATAAACTGCCTTGAAAAAGATCACTGGCTGAAAAAGGATATTTTTAATTCAATTAAAAACTCCGCAAAAAAAATCTCCCATATAAGGGAGATAAAATGGTGCTGTGATAATATTAACGAAAACGAAAATGTCACTTCAAGCGAGGTTAAAGACATTAATTTAGGTATGGGAAGCACTAATATAGAAGTTGACCTTGATAAAAATTTATTTTACAAAATTATAGGCGAGGTTACAGAGCTTGATATTTCTAGCGAAAAGGATTTAATGCCTCAAATTTTAGAGCTTGCAAGAATGAAAAAAGAATATGTGAAAATCGAAAAAGCTCTAAAAGAAGCTGACAGCACAGGCTACGGAATTGTAATGCCTTCCCTTGAGGAAATGAATTTAGAAGAACCCGAAACTATTAAACAAGGTGGAAAATACGGTGTTAAATTAAGAGCAACCGCTCCGTCAATACACCTATTAAAAGCGGAAATTATGACTGAAGTTTCCCCAATAATCGGAAGCGAAAAGCAATCAGAGGAACTTGTAGAGTATTTGTTAAGCGAGTTTACAGAAAGTCCAGAAAAAATTTGGCATTCAAACGTTTTTGGAAAATCACTTCACGAACTTGTGAACGAGGGATTATTAAACAAACTTTACAAAATGCCTGACGAAGCAAGACAAAGACTTCGTGGAACAGTTGAGCGAGTAATAAATGAGGGTTGCAACGGTCTAATTTGCTTCATATTATAAAAATAATAACTTTCGTATACTTCTCGTTGATTTTAAAACGATTAGTTATATTTAACAATTTTTAACAATTCTATTGTAAAATATAAACAATATGATAAAATTTATTTTTGAGTATTGACAAATAAAAATAAAAGTGTTACAATAAGCACAAGTTAAAACAAATAAGAATTAACGGCGAACAATGAGGTTTGGCTTTTTATCAAAGTCCCTTGTGTTCGCCTTTTTTTAATTGAATAATATTTTAAAGACGAACAATGGAGTTTGGCTATACAGCTCTGTTTTGTTCGTCTTTTTATATTTAATATTGACAAACAATGAAGTTTGATTTTTTTACAAAGTTCTTGTTTGTTTTTTATTTTAACCAAAATTATAATTTGAAAAAGGGGAAATTATTATGAAAAAGAAATTATTAGCATTAATCGCAATGGCAGCAATTGCTGCAACAAGTTTATCAGCCTGTACAAGTGAACCAAGCGGCAATAGTGATGAAAAATTATTAAGAGTTGGAATGGAATGTGCATATGCTCCTTTTAACTGGACACAAGAAGACGCAACTCTTTCAAATGGCGGTACAGCACAACCTATTTATGGCACTGACGATTATGCTTATGGATATGACGTTATGATGGCAGAAAAAATTGCCGAAGAACTTGGATATGACGGAGTGGAAATTCACAGAAGTGAGTGGGATTCGCTTGGAATGGGACTCGACGTTGGCGATTTTGATATGATTATTGCGGGTATGAGTGTAAACCCTGACCGTGAAAAGGTTTATGACTTTACAAATACATATTACATCAGAGATACTGTTATTACAACACAAAAAGACAGCGAATACGCAAGTTTTACAAAACTTTCTGATTTTGAAGGAACTGGTGCTACTGTAACTACTCAACTTGGAACAGCTTGGGTGAACTTGATTCCACAAATTCCTGGAGTTGAAACTGTTGCAAACTATGCGACTACTGCTGAATGTTTCTTAGCTGTTTCAAACGCAGCTGCTGATATTACAGTAATCGACTTGCCAACAACACAATCTGCATTATTGACAAATGACGATTTAGTAATGATTACACTTGACGCTGACGGTGGTTTTGACGATACAACAACAAATGTAAGTATTGCAGTTAAAAAAGGTGATACTGAGCTAGTTGAAGAATTAAACAAAGCATTAGAAAACCTTGAATGGGACAAAGAAAAAATGGACGAAATGATGGAAGAAGCAATTTTATTACAACCGGCAAATAAATAAGCCACTCAATTTATGCAGGGACGACTTGTAGTTGTCCTTTGCATAAATATTTAAAAAGAAAAGGTTATACCCAAGAAAGGATTGATATTATTATGTTTGATTTTTTACAAACAAAAAATCCAGAAAACTCCTTCGAATGGATAATATTTCTTGCAGTAGAGTACAAAGATTCATTTATACAAGGAACTTTGCTAACTCTTTATGTTGCAGTTTTAGGAACTTTAGCGGGATTTATTCTAGGATTTATTATAGGACTTGTTGATGACACAAAAATTGACAGCGACGGATTTATCTTTAAAAAAATAATTTTGTATATTTCAAAAGGCTTCTTCAAGCTTTTTGTTGAAATATTTAGAGGCACACCGATGATTGTACAAGGTATGGTTATCTATTATGGTTTAAGACAAATGGGAGTGCCTTTGAGTTCAGTAGTAGCTGGTATTTTAGTAACTTTCTTAAATACAGGTGCTTATATGGCGGAAACTGTCCGTGGTGGTATAAAATCAATTAACATCGGACAAAGAGAGGGCGCATATTCTATGGGAATGTCCCCTATTTCAACAATGTTTTATGTAGTTTTGCCACAAGCCTTTAAAAACGTTATTCCTGAGATGTGTAATATGTTTTTGAACAACTTAAAAATGACTTCGGTATTAAACGTAATCGGTGTTTCTGAATTATATTTAACAGCAAAAACTGTAGCTGGAAACTACTATAAATACTTTGAAGCATATATTGTAATTGCATTGATTTACTTCGTTTTATGCTTGGTGGTAAGCCGATTAATTGCACTTCTTGAAAAGAAAATTGAAGCTAAGAAAAACTATACTTTGGCGGTTGAATATACATCACCAGTTGAAGTTGCATAAAATATAGCGAAAGTTTGAAAGGATTGATTGAAATGGGAGAATATATTTTAAAAGTTGAAGATTTAGGGAAATCTTTTGGTGACCACGAAGTTTTAAAAAGGATTGATTTTAACGTAAAAAAAGGCGAAGTAATTTGTATAGTAGGAAGTTCAGGTTCAGGTAAATCTACATTACTACGCTGTATAAATAAACTGGAAAAACCAACGCTAGGAAAGATTTTGTACCACGATAAGGAAATAAGAAATAGCCAAAAAGAAATTAACTCCTTTCGTTCAAAAGTTGGAATGGTTTTTCAATCTTTTAACCTTTTCGATAATATGACAGTTTTACAAAACTGCACAATTTGCACTCGAAAAGTATTGAAAATTGACAAAGAAACTGCTAAAAAAAGAGCAATAGAAAACCTTAAATCTGTTGGAATGGCACCTTACATAAATGCCTATCCTTTTCAGCTTTCAGGTGGGCAAAAACAAAGGGTTGCTATTGCAAGGTCTTTGTGTATGGAGCCAGAAATTTTGCTTTTTGACGAACCAACTTCCGCCCTTGACCCTGAAATGGTTGGTGAAGTTTTAAACGTAATGAAAAAACTTGCAAGCACAGGTATTACAATGATTATAGTTACTCACGAAATGGCGTTTGCACGAGATGTTTCCACAAGAACAATTTTTATGGATAAAGGATTTATTGTGGAAGACGAAAAACCTGAAGAACTCTTTTACAAACCGAAAAATCCTCGTACAAAAGAGTTTTTATCAAGATTTATGCAATCGGCGTAACATACTAAAGAAAGGAATGTATTTAATATGAGTAAAAATTTTGTAATTACTGTGGCAAGAGGATTTGGTACAGGAGGAAAAGAAATTGCCTCGAAAGTAGCGAAAAGACTAGGAATTCACTGTTATGAAAATAGAATTTTAACTTTAGCATCACAGCTTAGCGGACTTGAAGAAAATATGTTTTTTGATGTAAATGAAAAAATGCGAGCACAACACAAGAGTAGTTTTTCAACATTTTTAGACAAAATGCCTCGCTCAAGACACTATATTTCAAGAAGTGATAAATTTGTTTCTGATGATAAATTATTCGAGTATCAAAGGCAGATTATTGAACAATTAGCGGATACAGAATCTTGCGTTATCGTCGGAAAATGTGCTGACTGGATACTAAAAAATAGACAGAATGTAATCAGTCTTTATGTCGAAGCTCCACGAGCTTATTGTGTTGGAAGAACAATGGAAAATATGAAAGTTTCAGCTGAAGTTGCAGCAAATACAATTGCAACAACTGATAGATACAGAGCGGAATATTACTCTTATTATACAAAAGGAAACTATTGGACTAACCCTGTGAACTACGATTTAACAATAAATAGCGATAGGATTGGAATTGAAATGAGTGTGGATTTAATCATTGATTTTTTAAAGATAAAGTTCCCTCATTTAATTGAAGATGAACAATAATTTCAGAAAATATTTCCAAAATTGAAAGGAAGAAAATAAAATGCGTTTAATAGATAGTGGTCTAACAAAAGAAGAATTAATAGATAAAACAAATAAATATATGATTGAAACTTATGAGAGATTTGATTTCATCGCCGATTATGGTAAAGGTGTTAATCTTTATTCAAGTGATGGGGAGGAATATCTTGATTTTTATGCTGGGATTGCGGTAAATTCCCTTGGAAACTGCCCCGAAAGTGTTGTAAAAGCTGTGCAAAATCAAGTAGCAGATTTAATGCAAGTTTTTAACTATCCTTATACAATTCCACAAACTTTGCTTGCTGAAAAAATCTGTACTGCTATTGGAATGGACAAGATTTATTTCCAAAGTTCGGGAACTGAATCAAATGAAGCTATGATAAAACTTGCTAGAAAATACGGTGTTACTAAATATGGCAAAGAAAAGTATGAAATTATCACTGCAAAAAAATCTTTCCACGGGCGAACAATGGGTTCAATGACTGCAACTGGACAAAAAGACAGTCCTATTCAAAAAGATTTTGGCGACTTAGTTCCAGGATTTAGTTATGCAGATTACAACGACTTAAAATCCTTTGAGGAGACAATTACAGAAAATACTATTGCTATAATGATTGAACCTGTGCAAGGCGAAGGCGGAGTAATTCCAGCAACAACAGAATTTATGGTTGGAATTAGAAAACTTTGCGATGAAAAAGGCTTGTTATTACTTCTTGATGAAGTGCAAACTGGTTGGTGTAGAACAGGTGCAGTGATGAGTTATATGAACTACGGAATTAAACCAGATATTGTCACAATGGCTAAGGCAATGGGTGGAGGAATGCCAATTGGTGCTCTTTGTGCCACTGAAGAAGTAGCAAAAGCATTTACAAAAGGCTCTCACGGGTCTACATATAGCGGTCACCCTGTAAGTTGTGCTGCTTCACTAGCTTGTATAACTGAATTATTGGAAAAAGATTTAGCTAATAATGCAAAAGAAATGGGAGATTATTTCGCATCACTATTAAAAACTCTACCAAATGTAAAAGAAGTACGTTATCAAGGTTTGCTTGTTGGCGTGGAATTTGAGGGAGTAAATGCAGTAGACATTAAGCACAAATGCCTTGAAAATAAACTGCTTGTCACAGCAATTGGAACTACAATTGTAAGAATGGTTCCACCTCTTATTATAACAAAAGCTGACTGTGAAAAGGCTTATTCTATTTTGAAAAAATCGGTCAAGGAGGTTCTAAATGGCTAGTTTCAACTTCAATTTGCCAGTAAATTTAGCTTTTGGAAAAGGTAGAATTAATGAACTTTCTACCCTTTCAAAACCTTATGGTAAAAAAGCATTGCTTGTCACTGGACAAAACAGCACTAAAAAAACTGGACTTTTAGACTTGTCGGTAAAATTGTTGGAAGAAGGGGAAATCGAAGTTGTAATTTTTGACAAAGTTACTCAAAACCCTTTGACAACAACCGCCATTGAGGGAGGAAAAATAGCTAAAGAAAATAACTGCGATTTTATCCTTGGAATTGGCGGAGGAAGCATTATGGATTGCGCTAAAGCAATAGCTTTCCTTGCTGTAAACGAGGGTGATATAAATGATTATATTTTTGGAAAAATAGTTTCTGATAAAGCTTTGCCTATAGTTTTAGTTCCCACTACTTGCGGAACTGGTAGTGAAGCTAACGGTTTTGCAGTTTTAACAAATGCCGAAAATCAAGACAAAAAATCATTGCGAGGAAATCACCTTATTCCAAAAGTATCACTAATTGACCCTGATTTAATGAAAACAATGCCTAAAAATGTTTTTGCTCAAGTAGCATTTGATGCCCTTTGCCATTTAATGGAGGGTGCAACTTCAAATTTATCCAATTATATTACAAAAAACTTAGCTTTAGAGGGAATAAAATTAGTTCGGGACAACATTGTGAATATCTATAACGGAGATAATTCCGACGAAAGTTATGAAGCTATAACCTTAGCAAGTACTTATGGAGGAATGGTTATTTATAGCGCTGGAGTTTCTCTGCCTCACGCAATGGAGCACCCTGTAAGCGGGTTGACTGACATTGCACATGGTAAAGGTTTAGCAGCGTTAACTCCCGCTATTTTGGAAAAAACAATAGAAAAAGTTCCTGAAAAATTTATTGATGTAGCAAAGGCTTTAGGAGGAGAAAGTCCTGCTGATGTTGTAAAAATTATCAAGAAAATTTTAGCGGATATAAATTTAAATTGCAACCTTAGTGATTTCGGAATTAAAAATGAAAATGTTAGCTGGCTGACAGAAAATTGTTTTAAAGTTTCCGCTGTGAGTGTAAATAATCACCCTTTTGTTTTTTCAAAAGAGGAAATTAGCGAGATTTTCACCCAGTGTTTGTAAAGAAATACTCATATTTAACTGATATAAAAAAACAAGTGTTATGAACAAAAAATTTCGTTCATAACACTTGTTTTTTAGTGGTAAAGTTCACAACAAATCAACTTCCTATATCGGCAGAGCCTTCTCTGTAAATACCAATTCTAGTTGAATTTGTTTCAATTGCTCCAGCAAAAAGTGACATAATATTTTCCGAAGTTATACCCTCTCTACTAGCATCAAAATCTTCGCTGAAGATAATATTGAAGAAACTGTAATCTTCAGCAATTTCCTGTTGTTGATAGGATAAATTACTTAAATCTTGTTGTAACTGCAGGTTAATTTGCTGTAAATGTTCATCGTCATCAGCAATAAAAATATATTGAGCATTGGACAGAACATTTAAAGTTGAATTAAAAGTATACACCACTAAGACGTTATTTACAATATTTGAAAAAGAGGTTGTTCCCATAATTAGTTTAGTATCTATACTTTCAAAAAGCACTTCTTCAACATTACTATAATTATCTTCAGCATAATTTAAAGCTTCTTCATAAGTATAATCAAAAGTAATTTCTCTAGGCTCAAATTTTCCGTCATTAGTGTTAATAATATTCAATAGAAAGTTGTTTGTTTCGTCAACAATTTGCTGAGTTTGAGGATAAACTTGAGTAATTATTAAATCATTATCATAAGTACAGCCAAAAACGTAAGCAATAGGGAATACAGCAGGGTCAAGTGGATTTGATAAACCTAATATTACATTATTTTCAAATTCAAAGATTGTGTTTCCAGGAACATTTTTAATATCCTCATAGCTAACATTGTTAGCTGGCTCTGGGAGAAATTCTATAGCACTATTATAAAAATATTCTCTTAAAGTTGCTAATTCTTCCTCGTTATTGGCAATAAACCTGTAATTAAAAGCAAATAATCCATCATCACCATCAAGTTGATAAGTTGCAACTACATTATTTGCAAAATTCATTGTTGCTCCAATTACTTGTATTTCACTTTCAGTATAAATATCGGTAACTGTGCCATTGCTTTCTAAAAAATTAAGTACAGTATCATAATTATCGCCAAAATTTATATTGTTTAACTCTAAATTATTTCCATTTACTTCAAATAAAGTTCTTAGTATATTTTGTTCTAATATGCCATTTTCATCATATGAACTATAAACAGGTGAAGTTATAAATTCTGTTGGAATTAGAGTTACAAAATTAGTATTAACTGAAATAGTGATTTCATCATTTAACTGATAAACAAAACCACCTTGGTCATAAATAGTTGAAAGTATATCTTCACTTAAATTTAGTGAGGAATTTTTTAATTCTTCATATAAAAAGTCATTTATTACAGTGTGTTCGTCTTGATTTTCTGAATTAAAAAAATAGGTAATACTGAATAAACCATATCCGTCTTCAACTCGGTTTAAAACGTCTATTGGCTTATCATAATTTGCTGAACCTGTTTGATAAATTATACTAATTGTGATTTCGTCGGTACTTTCGGTAACTCCGCCAAAAGTATTTGCGTAAGCCGATATTTTTTCATATTCATCTTTGAAAGATATGTTTTTTAAAGCTATTTCATCGCCATTATTAACAAAAATATTATCGAAGAAGTTGCTTGAATCTGTTGGTTCAAAGTTGTAGTCACTCCAACTAAAAGCACTCGGTTCTTCGTCATTGTTTGGCATAATATTAATGTAAATAACATCATAATCACTATCTGAACTAGTTGGAAAATCAAGTTTTACACTGGAACGATATTCAGTTTCCCAACTTACAGGGGATAAAGTTAAAATATCTTCAAAATTCCCCGAAATTGGAGCAACCATATTTTCTTGTGCAGATAAATACAACTTATTCAAAACTTCTTCACTTTGGGCTGTTTCAGTTAAAATTACTAAATCAATCCCATACAAAAGGTCTTGATAAAATTTATAAGTTAACATTGCTTCTTGATTTATATCCTCAATCAAAATATCTGTTCTTATGTCAATAGTGTCTATATTTGTTATTTTTGTGTAATCAGCTTGGGCTATAGCATTCTCTATATCGGAAATATTTGTGGAAAATTCATAGTCCATAAATTTATATCCATTGCCACCTAAAGTAATGTTTTCAAATAAACTTCCAATAGTTATTTGCTCCCCACTACCCGTATGTTGGACTGTGCTTGACTCAAAAGTTGGTTCAGTGGTTGATGCAGAAGTTGTTGCTGCCTCAAGCACAGAATCATCTGGAAAAACCACTTGGCGTACTAATGAAACTGTAATCTCATTTGCAGGTAAAACGCCAGCATAATATCCCATTATATTTTCTTCTGTAATCTCTACATTTGTTAAAGATTCATCAAAATTTTGACGTAGCCTTAAATTATATAAAGTTCCTTCTTCGTCTATCTGTTGATTCCCAAACGGTGGTTCAACAAAAATTTCGTCGTGATGACTTTGCATAGTTTCATTCAGTGTATTAAATTTTTCTTCAGTATCCGCAAACATAATATAGTTAATTGTGCGTAATTCTTTTTGATTTATATCAAAACCATAAGTTACTAAAATCCTATCAGCGATTTCTGGAAAAACATTCAAATAACCATAAATTATTGCTACTTTTGCACGCTCAAACGCCCCTTCTTTTACATTGGATAAATTAGCATTTGCAAAAGTCAAAACATCGTCATAAGCCGTGCTAAATGGAATTGATTTTGATTCAATATTTTCATCAGTGTAATCTACTACACTTTCGATGAAATTATCTGTGAACTCATATTTAATATTAAAAGTATTATCTGCTGAACGGCTCATAAATCCAATTGTTAATGCTCCCACAACGATAACTGCAATAACTGACACCCACATTAATGGTTTTTTATATTTCATAATATTTTTTACCCTACCTTTTGGGTCGCCCTCTCCAAATGTAAGAGGAGTTGCAAATATCACTTTTTTGCCTGTAGAAATACGAAGTAAAGAAGTTGCATATTCTTTGCGAATGTCGCTGTCCATCGTCTTCATAACAGCTTCATCACAGGACATTTCCATATCTTTTGCTGACAAAATATACGCTATCCACACAAGAGGGTTAAACCAGTGTAGAGCAAGAGCAACAAAGGCTAAAATTCTTGTAATATGGTCAAGTCTTTTAATATGACACTTTTCGTGAGCAATAATAAATTCATACTCGTTTTTAGGAAGGGAGGAAGGCAGATAAATCTTCGGGCGGAACATTCCCATAACAAAAGGAGAATTTATCCCATCGGAAAGATAAACATTGTCATAAAGAGGCTTTTTCCCCACCAATTTACGTTTTAGCAAAATGTATTGACTTACGCTATAAATAAGTAAAGCTAAAATGCCCACACTCCAAATTGTAACGCCAATAAAAATCCACATTTCAATTGGATTAACGCTTACTGTTTCAATGTTTACAACAGGGGGCAAAATTTCATTTACAGCGTTGTCAATAAACACAAAACCAGAATTAATTTGAGGTTTTGCTTGGACAACAATGTCTTGTGGAATAGGCTCGTTTTTAGGAAGAAGTCCTATCACACTTTCGAAAGAAAATGGAACTAAAAGCCTAAATAACACCACGCCCCACAAAGCATAGGAAAATATTTTTGGTGCTTTTTTAAGGAACAATCTAAAAACTAAAACTGCGACAATAACAATACTTGCGGTAAAACTTAAATTTAATATTTCTAAAAAAATGTTGTTCATATTAGTACCCTCCTATTTATTTTGCCCGTCAATAATTTTCATAATTTCACTAATTTCACTATCTGACAATTTTTTTCTAGTTGTGAAAGATGCTAAAAAGCTTGGTAATGAGCCTTTAAAAGTATCCTCAACGAATTTTTCACTTTGCATTGCAGTGTATTCAGCTCTTGAAACTAAAGAAGTTACTACAGCTTTTTCATTTTGAAAAATTCCCTTTTGGCACAGTTTTCTAAGTATTGTATAAGTTGTTGACCTATTCCAACTTAGTTCTTTTTCAGCAATAACTGTAAGTTCTTTTGAGGTAAGTGGTTCATTATTCCAAATTATTTCAGCAAATTGCATCTCAATTTCCCCAAGTTTATATTCTAACATAAAAATTTCACTCCTTCCAAATCAGTTTACTCTCGATAAACTATATTTTTAGTTTACTCTCAATAAACTAATTTGTCAAGAGGTTTTCCCTAAGTTAATTAAAAGTTTAAATTTTATTCATAAAAATGAAAAATACCAAAAAGCGTGTGTTAAGAAACAACTAAAAGTTTCTTAACACACGCTTTTTGTTTTCATATACTATTTCCACAAATATTTTTCTAAGTCAATAATATTATCATCTGAAACTTGAACACCTTCACCTTGCAACAGTTCTTTTTGCAGAGAATTTCCCATTACACCAAAAGTTTTTGCAAGTTCCCCATTTGAATAAATAACCCTATGACAAGGGACTTTTTTATCGTTACAAGCTGCCATTGCGTAGCCAACCACCCTACTCCGCCTAGGATTTCCGCTAATTTTCGCAATTTGCCCATAAGTTGAAACTTTTCCCTTTGGAATATTCTTAACTATTTCATAAATTTGTTTATATAATTCGCTCATTAAATATAAATCCTTAAAATTTATTTTGTTTCAAAAGCATATCCGCTTCCATAATATGAATTTATTGCATATTTTTCTGAATTTTTACAGTCAATTTTATTCCGCAAGTTTGAAATATGAGTTCTTAAGACACGAATATCTTGATTTGAATTCAATCCCCAAACTGTTTCATAAAGTTCTTCACTAGAAAATTTCTTATTTTCATTTTGCAAAAAAATATGTAAAATCGCAAATTCTCTTTTTGTTAATGAAATGTCTTTTCCATTTAAAGTAGCAGAAAATTTTGCTAAATCAAGGGTTAAACCATACTTGGAAATTGAATTACTATTTTTGATATTATTTTCCCTTTCAAGTAATCTTTCAATTACAGCTATAAGTTCATTCATATTAAAAGGTTTTGTTAAATAATAATCAGCACCATTTTTTAAGCTGTCAATTTTCGATGGAATATCAGATTTTGCCGACAAAAAAAGTACTGGTTTATCACTTGTTTTTCTAAAGTGACTGCAAATATCAATACCACTTCCATCAGGCAACATCATATCTAAAATCAACATATCAGGGGTGTGAATTTCTAATAAATCTAAAGCTTCTTTAACAGATTGTGCAGTCAAAATATTGTAGCCACGACGTTTTAACATACGTTCATTAGCATATAAAACAACTTCTTCATCTTCTACTAAAATAATTTTTTCGTTTTCCAAATTGTAAACTCCCCTTTAATAAATTTCTTACTTGTATTATACCATTTTTTTCATATTTTAGCAATAATAAAAAAAATTATAATTTTTTCAAAAAACTCTTGACAAATAGATATAGTTAGGTTAAAATAATTAGTATAAAGTAGTTAGTTAAATATACTTAGTTGAAAATAATTATAAAAAGGAGCAAAAAATATGAGCGGAAAGTTAACAAAATCACTTAAAAGAATATCCCATGACACAGCGTTATATGAATTGAAACGCCTTTATTCACACGATAAAAAAAGCAATCTTTCATATCACGACACACTTTATCTTAACATCATAGAGGCACACCCAAATAAGTATACTTCGTCGCAAATTGCTGATTTACTAAAAATTACACGTCCTTCAGTGACGGAAAAAATCAATCAATTATGCAAAAAAGGCTATATTTTAAGAACACAAAGCGAAACGGATAAACGTGTTTTTTATCTTTCAATTAATCCTAATAGCCCTAAAGATTATGAAACAACTGAAAGTTATGAGGGTGAAATTGAAAGTGCAGTTTTAGCGAAATTCGGTGAAGATAAAGTTGATTTACTATGTGAAATGATTGAGTATTTGTCAGATTTAATGTCTGAGAACATGAGCGAGGTTGAATAAAATGAATAGCCCACTTGCGAAAAAATTTAATATGATAGAAATTTTGAAATACACAATGCCAAGTATGATTATGATGGTTTTTATGTCAACATACTCAATTATAGACGGTGTTTTTGTTTCCGAATTTGTTGGCGAAAGTGCCTTAGCAGCGGTAAATTTAATAATGCCAATATTTGGAATTGTAATGGCTTTAGGTTTAATGTTCGCAACAGGAGGAAATGCAGTTATTGCAAAATTTCTAGGTGAAGGAAAACAAAGAGAAGCCAGAGAGTTCTTGACAGTTATTTATATAATCGGAGGAATACTTGGTGCTATTCTTACAACTATCGTTTTAATTTTTCCAGATGAATTACTTAAAATGCTTAATGTAAGCGACAATTTGTACTCACTAGCAAGAGATTATTTACTAAGTTTAGCAGGATTTTTAATTCCGGTATTTTTTATGGTTTTTATTCAATCATTTATGGTAACTGCCGGTCACCCGCTTTTTGGT
This sequence comes from uncultured Oscillospiraceae bacterium, assembly GCA_964370845.1. Classification (GTDB taxonomy): domain Bacteria; phylum Bacillota; class Clostridia; order Oscillospirales; family Ruminococcaceae; genus CAYJLB01. The sequence continues at coordinate 4,114 of CAYJLB010000011.1, read as the reverse complement.
TTAATATTAAGCCTTGCTGGAGGGATTACAAATATTATTCTTGACTATATTTTTATCTCCCCTGACATACTAAATATGGGAATTACAGGAGCAGGACTTGCTACAGGTATAGGAAATGCACTTCCAGGGATAATTGGATTTGTCTACTTTATTACAAATAGAAAATGTGCTTTGCATTTTGTTAAACCTAAATTTAATGTTAAAACTCTTGGTCAAAGTATGTTTAATGGCTCGTCTGAGCTTGTAGGCTCACTTGCTACATCAATTACAACTTTAATGTTTAATTTTATCTTAATGAGTATGGTAGGAGATGCTGGAGTTGCAGCTATAAGTGTAATCTTATATATTCAAATGTTCCAAAATGCAATTTATACAGGTTATACTTTAGGTGTTTCGCCAATAATCGCTTTTAAATATGGGGAGAAAAATCATAGTCAGTTGCACACTATAATAATGCAAAGTTTTAAAGTTATTTCAGTAGCTTCAATACTTGTAATTTCCCTCACTTTACTATTTTCAAATGAAGCGGTAGGTATTTTTATTGAAAGAGAAAGCCAAACTTTTGAAATGGCAAGAAATGGACTTTTATTATTTCTTCCAGCTTACTTATTTATGGGCTTTAATATTTTCTTTTCAGCAATGTTTACGTCTTTGTCAAACGGAAAAGTTTCGGCGACAATTTCAGTTTTGCGTAGTTTAGTTTTTATTGTTATAACACTTTTAATATTACCTCAAATTTTCCATCTAAACGGTGTTTGGCTTGCAGTTCCAGTAGCGGAATTTTTAGCTATAATCGTATCATTTTACCTTTATAAAAAGAACAAAAAACAGTATAAGTATTAGAAAGAAAGGAATAGAATTTTTATGAATTTAACAGAAAAAAATTTATCGAGAAAACTCACAAACTATAAAGAAATTTGTCAGTTTATGAAAAGAGTTTTCCCAAAAGAAGAACTTATGCCTATGTGGCTTGTAAGACTTATAACATTAAAGAAAAAATATGATTTTAAAGTATATTATGACAACGATTTATTTGTAGGAATAACTTTTACAATTGACTCAAAAGACACTTTATTTGTGTTTTATCTCGCTGTAAATGATGAAATTCATTCAAAAGGATATGGCTCAAAGTTATTGCAAGTTTTATTTGACAAAAATCCTGATAAGACAGTAACACTTTTTATTGAAACAATGGAAGACAAAAATGCTAGCAACTATGAACAGCGAGTAAAAAGACTTGCCTTTTATGAACGAAATGGCTTTATCAATACAGGTTTCAAAGCAGGCTTTAAAACACCATATGTTGATATTTTATCTAGTGACAAAAACTATGATGAGGAAAAAGCCAAAAAGCTTATGAAGTCTATTCCAATGAAAATTTTCCCAAGAAATAATATTAATGCTTAATTAATAAAATTCACTAATTTCATTTTAAATAGTCTAAATAAATAAAATCTTATTGCAAAATTGTATTTAATGGTGGAAATTGCTTTTTTTTGTTATAAATAGGTTAATTCCTTGCACAATATACATTATTATGCTATAATACCGAATGTATGTAGTTTGAAAATAATTTTCGTAAATTTTCAAACAGTTATTTATGTAATTTTGAGCGGAGGAAAAATTTTGATTAGAGATGATATTAGAAATATCGCGATTATAGCCCACGTTGACCACGGAAAAACTACAATCGTTGATGAAATGTTAAAACAAGGTGGTGCGTTCCACGAAAATCAACAAGTAGCTGAACGTGTTATGGATAGCAACGATTTAGAAAGAGAACGTGGAATTACTATTCTTGCAAAAAACACTTCTACTTCTTATGAAGGTGTTAAAATTAACATTATCGACACACCTGGACATGCTGATTTCGGTGGAGAAGTTGAACGTGTATTAAAAATGGTTGACGGTGTAATTTTGCTTGTTGATGCTGCGGAAGGACCAATGCCACAAACTAGATTTGTACTTGAAAAAGCACTTGCACTTAACCTTTTAGTTGTTATTACAATTAATAAAATTGATAAACCTGACGCGCGTACTCTTGAAGTAGTTGACGAAGTTTTAGAACTTCTTTTAGACCTTGGTGCAAGCGATGAACAACTTGACAGCCCTGTTCTTTTCTGTTCAGGAAGACAAGGTACAGCTGCTTATTCCCCTGAGGCTGAAGCTACTGACCTTAAACCTTTATTTGAAACAATTGTTAATTATATTCATAAACCAGAGGGTGACCCTGAAGCTCCTTTAGGACTTTTAGTTTCTTCAATCGACTACAATGCTTTCGTTGGAAGAATTGCTATCGGAAGAATTTCTTCAGGTACTTTAAAAGTTAATCAAGAGGTTGCAGTTTGCGACTATCACAACCCTAATGTTAAAGGAAAAGCTAAGATTACTGCTATTTTCCAATACAATGGACTTGAAAAAGCTAATGTTGACACTGCTACAGTTGGCGATATTGTTGCATTTTCTGGGATTGAAAATATCACAATCGGTAACACTGTATGTTCACCAAATGCAATTGAACCAATTGACTTTGTAAAAATCAGTGAACCTACTATTGAAATGACTTTCTCAGTAAATGACAGCCCATTCTGCGGACGTGAGGGTAAATTTGTTACTTCTCGTCAAATTGGCGACCGTTTGAGAAAAGAATTGCTTAAAGACGTTTCATTACACGTTGAACAATCTGAAACTGCTGAAAGTTTTAGAGTTATGGGACGTGGCGAAATGCACCTTTCTATCCTTATCGAAACTATGCGTCGTGAGGGTTATGAGTTCCAAGTTGGTTCACCAAAAGTTCTTTACAAAGAAGAAGACGGCGTGAAACTTGAGCCTTATGAAGAATTAGTTGTTGACGTTCCTGAAGAATATATGGGTAGCGTTATGGAAAAAATGGGTTATCGTAAAGGTGAACTTACAAGTATGTCACCTAAGGGTAGCCGTATGGAACTTAGATTTTTAATTCCATCAAGAGGTTTGTTTGGTTATAGAAGTGAATTTTTAACTGACACTCGTGGTGAAGGTATTCAAAGTTCTGTTTTCAGTAAATATGATGTGTTCAAGGGTGAAATTGAATTCGGTAAACCAGGAAGCCTTGTTGCTTTTGAAACTGGCGATGCAGTAGCTTACGGAATTTTCAATGCTCAAGAACGTGGAACAATGTTCATTACTCCTGGTACAAAAGTTTATTCTGGTATGGTTGTTGGTTCAAACCCTAAAGGTGAAGAACTTGTTGTAAACGTTTGTAAACGTAAACAATTAACAAACACTCGTGCAAGCGGTAGTGATGATGCGTTAAGACTAATCCCACCAAGAAATATGAGCCTTGAAGAATGTTTAGAGTTTTTAAGTGAAGATGATTTACTTGAAGTTACTCCACAAAATCTTCGTATTAGAAAGAAAAACTTAGATCACAACTCAAGAGCGAGAGAAATCAGCAAGAGAAAAGCTAAGTAAAAATAAAAAAAGACACGTATTTAGTGGAGTTCTCATAAAGAAACTTTATGACCACCCCTCTAAAGGTTGGGATTAGACGGATAGTTTTGTGCTATCCGTCTTTTTCTATGCCATTCTATGCTATTACTTGTGGTAATTCCTCATTTACACATATCAGTTCACCAGCTTTGTTTAGTATAAAATCGTATGGCGGCTCAGCTATATCTGTTTCTTTGGTGTAGTCAGCGAGGTAACCAATGTCACGATAGTAAATCTCAATCTTTTGGTTTGCTGTTCTTGAGTATTTTACAGCCTTATCGTAAACGATAACTTTGTCTATGAAAGTTCTTAGTATTTCTGGTGTTAATTCAGATAGATCAGCGTACTTTTTAGCTCGCTCTATGAACTTATCGGAATTTGTAAGTGAGTTTTTTAACTTGTCCAAATCGCTTTCCAATTTCGGAATAGTGTTTTGGATTTCTTTTTGTTCTTCTAAATATTCATCACTAAGTTTTCTGTACATCTCCGTTGGTAATTGCCCAAGCACATGATTTTCAAACAATTTTTTAAATAAATTATCAAGTTCTTTGTTTCGCTTTTGAGATTTTTCTAACTCTTTAGTTAACATTTTAATCTGTTGTCTTGTTTCGGCAGTACTTTTCTTAGCGATAAATTCTACAAA
>CAYJLB010000010.1:39276-54979 GCA_964370845.1 uncultured Oscillospiraceae bacterium | reverse complement strand
AAGGTTTTACTCAATTTTTTCCTCTAAAAAAATTGCGGGTGTCAAGAGGGCAGAGCCCTTTGGCGGTGGTCGCAAAACAACTAAAGTTGTCAACCGAAAAACTCGTAGGGACAAGGCTTGCCCTTGTCCGCTTAAACAAACAACAAGCAACGAACAAACCCATTTGCAATGACAGAAAAATGCAAAAATATAATAACAAACATTCAACAGAAAGGAAAATTGACTATGAAAATAAGCAAAAACAGTGTTACGTTTAAGTGGCTTGTTAATACAATGGGAATAATACTGCTTATTTTCGCAATTGTAGAAATTGTTTTGATTTTCGTTTTCAATGACTATTATTATGAATACGCAAACAACTCTGTCCAATCAAAAATGAATGTAGTAATTTCCTCCCTTTCAAGAGTTGCCCAAAGTGACAGCGTAAACTACTCGGAGGAGATAATTTCCGCTGTTGAAAATTTCGACGAAAAGGATAGAATGGAGATAATGGCAATCGACACAAGCGGAAATATTGTCATAACTTCGTCGGGATTTGCCCCCGAAGACAACTTGAAGATGGAGGATTTTAATACCGCTGTAAATTCCCAACAAAACTATTCATATTCGGAATTTTTCCTTGATACAGGGGAAAAAGTTCTTGCTGTAACGTCGCTAATTCCACCAGTTGCAACCACAGATTTTATGGCAATAAGAATGATAACCTCCCTTGAAAACATCGACAAACAAATCACTTATATAGCACTTGTAATCACATTAATTTTTGTGGTAGTTATAGTTTTAATAGGTCTTACAGGACTTTATTTTATCAACTCAATAGTTTCCCCATTGAGGGAAATCGGTGTGAGTGCAAAGCTTTTTGCAAAGGGAGATTTTTCCAAAAGGATTGAGCATAAAAAGGAAGATGAAATAGGCGAATTGTGCGAAGCTATCAACTCAATGGCACAGGATTTGTCCAACGCCGAGGAGATAAAAAACGACTTTATATCCTCCGTTTCACACGAGTTAAGAACGCCACTCACCGCAATAAAAGGTTGGAGCGAAACAATTTACGATATGGACGATGTAGAAATAACAAAAAAAGGAATGAAAGTTATTTCAAATGAAACAGCAAGACTTTCCCAAATGGTGGAAGAACTGCTGGATTTTTCAAGAATGCAAAATGGAAAGCTTACTTTGTCAAAAGATACAACGGATATTTTAGCGGAACTTGGGGAAGCTGTGTTAATTTACGAAGTTAAAGCAGAAAGCGAACGAAAATTCTTGACTTACACTGAACCTGAAATGTTGCCCTTTGTTTATGGCGACAAAAACAGGTTAAAGCAAGTTTTTATAAATATAATAGATAACGCAATAAAATACACAAATGAGGGCGATAGTATTGAAGTTTCTGTCTTTGAGGAGGACGGATTTATCAATATTATAGTGGCAGATACAGGACTTGGAATAAGCGAAACTGACTTGCAAAAAGTAAAAGTTAAGTTTTATAAAGCAAATCATCAAAGGCGAGGTTCGGGAATAGGTCTTGCAGTGGCAGATGAGATAATTTCAATGCACGGTGGGGAATTAATTATAGAGAGCGAAGAAAATGTAGGAACAACAGTACTGGTAACGCTCCCAGTAATAGCAACGTGATGGCGGGGGGCAACGTGCCGTTGCATCCATTCCCGGCGGGGCGTCCCCGCTGACACGCCCGCGTTTTTATGTTGTGAAATGGGAAACGTACTGCCCGCGAGGTCGAATTTCGTAGGGGACGGCGTCCTCGACGTCCCGTTTTTATAGGAATTTTGTTGTAGGGGAGGGTTTCCACGCCCTCCCGAGATACCGAACAAAAACATATATTGGTCGGATTTCGTAGGGACAAGGCTTGCCTTGTCCGATAAAAATTAAAACAACAAAATAAACATTCAACAGAAAGGAAAAAACAAAATAATGTCAAATAAAAAAGAAAATAACCAATGTAATATAAAATCAAAAATTGGAGGTCAAGCCCTAATCGAAGGAATAATGATGAGAGGAATCCATAAAGGAGCAATGGCTTGTCGATTGCCGAATGGAGAAATTGACCTTGAAACATGGAATATAAAAGGCGGAAAAGAAGCACCTTGGTATAGAAAAATGCCCTTCGTTCGTGGCTCAGTAAATATGGTGCAAAGTATGATGGACGGAATAAAATATATCTCTAAATCCTCGGATAAACAAATGGAGGACGAGGAGGAAGAAAAAGGTAAATTTGAACTTTGGTTAATCAAAAAGTTCGGCGATAAAGCCTCAAAAGGTCTTTCAAACTTTGTAATGGGTCTTGGAATGTTGCTTGGAATTGCCATTGCAGTAGGTCTTTTTGCAGTTTTCCCAATTTTCATCACTTCCCTACTAAAAAGCTATATCGAAAATACTTTCCTGCTGACTTTAATTGAAGGTGTGATAAAAATTGTTCTCCTTGTTGCCTATATGGGTCTAACGGGGCTGATTAAGGACATAAAAATCACCTATCAATACCACGGGGCGGAGCATAAAGCTATTTTTTGCTATGAAAATCGTGAGGAATTAACTGTGGAAAATGTGAAAAAACAATCTCGTTTCCACCCTCGTTGCGGAACAAGTTTTCTTCTAATCGCCTTTGTTATAAGCATTTTAGTTTTCTCCCTTGTAACTTGGTCATCAGGGCTTCAAAGATTTATCCTTAAAATGGTCTTGCTCCCTGTTGTAGTAGGAATTGCCTATGAAATAATCAAGCTTGCTGGACGATTTGACAACCCTTTTACAAGAATTATTTCAGCGCCAGGGCTTGCACTTCAAAAAATTACTACAAAAGAGCCTAGCGATAAACAAATCGAAGTTGCAATAAAAGCCTTAGAAGCAGTTATTCCTGAAAATTTAGAGGAAGACAAATGGTAGATTTTTTATCATTATATACAAACTGTAAAGAAAAGTTTGCAGAAAATGGAATTGAAAACGGGGAAAATGAAGTTGCAATTTTAATGGAAGAAATATTTCATATAAAAAAGTTTCAGTTTAAATACGCAACTAAACCACCCGACGAGAAATTAGTTGGTTACTTTAATGAGTGCGTTGAAAGACGAATTAACGGTGAACCACTCCAGTATATAATCGGGAAATGGGGATTTTACAACCTTGATTTTTATGTTGGAAAAGGAGTTTTAATCCCACGTCAAGACACTGAAACATTGGTAGATTGCGTAATTAATCGGGGAAAATTAATGGTTGAACCAAAAATTATCGACCTTTGTAGTGGAAGTGGTTGCATTGCAATAACACTTGAAAAAGAACTTGACGGAAGCAAGGTAACCGCTGTGGAACTCCACGAGGAAGCTCTTTTTTACCTCAAAAAAAATAAAAAATACAATTTTTCAAATATTAATATTAGTGCGGGAGATGTGACAAAGAAAGATTTTGTTGACACTTTCGAGAAATTTGATATAATTGTTAGTAACCCGCCCTATCTTACCTCAAATGATATGAAAGAATTGCAAAAAGAAGTAGGTTTTGAGCCTGCAACAGCCCTATATGGCGGAGAAAATGGACTTTATTTTTATATAAATATTGTAGAAAAGTGGAAACCTAAACTTAATAAAGGTGGATTTTTTGCTTTCGAAATTGGAGAAAAACAAGGTGATGACGTTGCGAAAATTTTAAAAGATAACGGTTTAAATAAAATTTTTATAAAAGATGACTTTTGTGGAAAATCAAGGGTCGTAGGCGGTTATTTATAGTATTTTTTTACATTTAATAGAAAGGAATGATTTTTTATGGCAGTGAAAAAAGGCGTTGAAGCGAAAAAGAAAGTGGAGGTAATGGTTTCTACCGAAGAAAAGCAAAAAGCCCTCGCTACAGCCATTGCTCAAATAGAAAAACAATACGGTGCGGGTGCTGTTATGAAGCTTGGACAATCCAACACATACACAGTTGACGCAATCCCAACAGGCTCACTAACTCTAGACTTAGCTTTGGGTATAGGTGGAGTTCCTCGTGGACGTGTTGTTGAAATTTATGGCCCTGAAAGTTCGGGTAAAACTACTGTTTCCCTTGAAATTATTGGGCAAGCTCAAAAACTTGGGGGGGAAGTTGCGTTTATTGACGTAGAACATGCCCTTGACCCTGTTTATGCGGAAAAATTAGGTGTTGATATTGACAATTTGCTAGTTTCTCAACCTGACACTGGTGAGCAAGCTTTGGAAATTACCGAGGCGTTAGTCCGCTCCGGAGCAATCGACGTTATTGTAATTGACTCAGTTGCAGCAATGGTTACAAAAGCTGAAATTGACGGCGAAATGGGAGATACTCATGTTGGTTTGCAAGCAAGACTTATGTCACAAGCCTTGAGAAAGCTTACATCTTCTATCTCAAAATCAAACTGTGTAGCAATTTTCATTAACCAAGTAAGGGAAAAAATCGGTGTAATGTACGGAAATCCTGAAACTACACCAGGTGGACGTGCGTTAAAATTCTATTCTTCAGTAAGAATTGAAGTAAGACGTGGGGAACAACTTAAAAACGGAACGTCAGTAATGGGTAACAGAACACGTTGTAAAGTAGTAAAAAATAAAGTTGCGCCACCATTTAAAGAGTGTGAATTTGACATTATTTACGGCGAAGGAATTTCCTATGAGGGCGAAGTGTGCGACCTTGGTGTTGAAATGGGAATTATCCAAAAAGGCGGTGCGTGGTACAGTTATAACGACATAAAAATCGGTCAAGGTCGAGATAATGTTAAGAGATTTTTCAAGGATAATCCTGAAATACAAATTGAAATTGCTGACCAAATTAAAGCTCGTGCAGCGGAAATTTTAAAGGCAGCAAAACAAGGTAAAAAAGCTGAAAAAGAAGCAAAAGAAGCCGTAGCAGCTACCGAAAAAGCAGCTCCAAAAGCAAGCGTTTTAATTAGCGCAGAGGACGATTTTGAAGAATTCGCTCCCCTAAACGATAAATAATTATGGAATTCTTAGAAATTGTCACTATTGAAAAGTATAAAGGTAAAACTTACTGTATAATTTTTGATAATAATGACAGAATGTATTGGCATTTATCCGTAATAGATAGTTTCTCCCTTAAAGAAGGTGTGAAAATTCCTACCTCAGCAATGGAAGAAATTGTCTACCAAAATGACTTGAGAAAAGCAAGAGAACGTGCATTGTACCTGCTTGAATATCGTGACCATTCCTATAAAGAGTTGTTTGATAAGCTGAAAAGAAATTACAACGAGGAAATTTGCCTTGAAATATTACAAAAAGTAGTGGATTTAGGTTATGTAAATGACTATGAATACGGAAAAAAACTAGGACGAACCCTCTTTGAAGTAAAAAAAGTAGGGAGCAGAAAAGCAAAATTTTTGATGAAACAAAAAGGCTTGTCCGACGAAATAATAGCGGAAGTTTTAGAGATGTATGACGAGGAAAAAGGCGAGCGATTGATAGAGCTTATCGATAGGAAATATGCACGATATTTGGGAGATGAAAAGGGCAATCGAAAGGTTGTAAATGCGTTGTTAAGGCAAGGTTATAGCTATGATGAGGTGAAAACTGCGTTGAAAGAATATTCACTTCAAGATGATATAGCAGAATTTGATGAATGATAGCAACGTGACGTTGCATCCATGCTCGCGTTTTTACGTTGTAAAATTGGAGAATTTCTACCCGCGAGGTCGGATTTTGCTGTAGGGGCGACCTGCGGGGTGTCCCCGCTGACATGCCCGCACTAAACATAAAGCGATAGGATAATTTTGTTTCTGCGAGGTCGGATTTTGTAGGGGAGGGTTTCCACGCCCTCCCGTAAATTACAATTGTAGGTACAAGGCTTGCCCTTGTCCGATAAATGTCGCAAAAGTCACGAATTAAGAAAGGATTTGACAAAAAAATGGCAATAAAAGTAGGAATGGTTTCCCTTGGTTGTTCGAAAAATTTAGTAGACGCCGAACAAGCACTTTATGATTTAAGGGAAAAAGGATTTGAATTAGTTGCCGATGCCGCTTTGGCAGAGGTTGTAATAATAAATACATGCGGTTTTATTGAGTCCGCAAAACAAGAAGCAATAGAAACTATCCTTGAATTTTGCACCTTAAAAGAAGAAGGACGAATTAAAGGTGTAATCGTTACAGGCTGTATGGCGCAACGTTATAAAGAAGAAATAATGAAAGAAATTCCCGAAATTGACGGCGTAATCGGTTTAGGAGGGTATGAAAAGCTTCATACTGTAATAGAAAAAGCTGTAAAAGGCGAAAAAGAATGTGCTTTTGGCGAAATCGAAAGCCTTGATATTGACCGAAAAAGAATAGTTTCCACCTCACCCACTTTTGCCTATGTGAAAATTGCGGAAGGCTGTTCAAACAGATGTACTTACTGTGCAATTCCGTCAATAAGAGGTAATTTTAGAAGTAGAACATTGGAAAGTATTGTAAGCGAAGCAAAATGGCTTGCTAAACACGGTATAAAAGAGCTTATTTTAATCGCCCAAGACACTACTAGATATGGTGAAGATTTGTACGGAAAAGGTAGCTTGCCACAACTCTTAACCGAGCTATGTAAGATTGAGGAATTAGTTTGGGTTAGGGTCTTATATTGTTACCCTGAACGAATTGATGACGAATTAATTGATGTTATTGCAAAGGAAGAAAAGATAGCAAACTACCTTGATATACCAATTCAACACTGTAATAGCGAAGTTTTAAAGCGAATGAATAGACGTGGCAACAAAGAATATCTAGTAAATCTTTTTGCAAAACTCCGTGAAAAAATTGAGGGAATTGTTATTCGTTCAACCTTAATTGTAGGCTTTCCAGGAGAAACAAATGAGCAATTTGAAGAACTTTGCGAATTTGTAAAAGAAGTAAAAATTGATAGACTAGGCTGTTTCCCATATTCAGCGGAAGAAGGCACTCCAGCTGCAACATTCCCTGACCAAATTGAGGAAGAAGTAAAAAATCGCAGGGCAGAAGTTATAATGGAAACACAACTGCTTATAACGGAAGAAGTTAACCAAAATAAAGTCGGAAATGTTGTAACTTGCGTTGTAGAAGGCTTTGACGAATTTGCAGAATGTTTCTTTGGAAGAAGTTACGCAGATACACCTGAAATTGACGGAAAAATCTTTTTCTCAGCGGAAAGAAGCCTAACTTTAGGCGAATTTGTTGACGTCGAGATTGTAGATGTACTAGACTATGACCTAATCGGAGTTGTAGTAGAGGAATAATTCCCCAAAAAGCTTTATATGAAAGGTACTAAAAAATTATGAATTTAGCGAATAAACTTACTATACTTAGGGTTTTATTGATACCAGTGTTTTTGATATTTTTGTTTATGCCAGATATTCCATATAATTACTTTTTTGCGTTAGCAGTGTTTGCATTTGCATCAATAACAGACGCACTAGACGGATATATTGCAAGAAAATATAATTTAATCACAAATTTTGGGAAATTCCTTGATCCATTAGCGGATAAAGTTTTGGTTATGGCGGCAATAATCGCCTTTGTGCAACTAGACTTTATATCCTCAATCCCAGTGATAATAATTTTAACTCGTGAGTTTATGGTGACATCTTTGCGACTTGTAGCGAATAAAGAGGGTGGCGAAGTCATTGCAGCCGCTTTTATGGGAAAAATAAAAACAGCTGTTACAATGGTTTCAATAGTGGCAATTTTAGTCCTTGCAGGGCTAGAAATTAACTTACTTATAACATTTCCATTTGACAATTTTCTAATTTATGGTATACTTATATGGTTATCGACAATACTTACCATAATTTCTGGGTTTCAATATTTAATGTCGTACAAAAATTTTATTAACCCAAAAGAGTAGATTGTCTTAACTTCGAAAATAGCAAAAGAGAGGACTTGGTTTTTTGAATTTAGAAAAAATAATTAGCAATAGATGGTTTAAAACAGGGATTTCTTTGCTATCTATACCATATTTATTTATTTTAGTGTGGTTTTCACAAAATTCATTTTTATATACAATAGATGTGCATAATCCATTTTTATTTTTGCTTACATTTATTGTGGTGAACGCATTATTTTTACTTATAATGCTTTATACGAGGAAAGAAATTATAACGGGAATTGTAGCAATGCTCGCCTTACCCGCTGGATTTTTAATATTTGTAATGAATTTGGATAATTTAATCGTTCCAGTACCTTTCCTTGTAACGTCAATAATAATTTTTATTATTTGTAGGACACAAGAAACGCTCAAAACTGTCCTTGCTGCAATTTATATTTTAATGTACGTTCTTGGGACTTTGTCCTTGTTAATTGTCAATTTATTGTTCGGAAGTTCTGTTGAAACAACAATTTTGACAAAAGACGTAAAAAATGACAGCGAAATAATGGAATATTACTCAACCCAAGTTATTGACAGGATAAATTATTCCACAATTTCCCCCGATGGAAGCTACCGTTTTTATGTAGAAGACGTAATTGATAAATCCCTAGGTCGAGTGGAAGTTTACGTTGTACCTAATAATATGGACAAAGAATATTCCTCTTTCACTTTGGTGGAAAGTTCAATGGAACGTCGAGTTTCCTATGCAAAAGGTCGAGGAGATAGCTCTGTGCCTGTGATAAGCTGGGTAAGTGATAATGAACTTAGCTATCAATATCCAAACGAGCCTGTGCAAATCACAAAGATTGAAGATATAGAAAAGGATTTACTTCTTTTCTTGTATGAATAATTTTATGGGGCAGTAATAACGGGATTTTCTCCATTTTCTTTGGAATAAAAAATATCGTAAAGCCTAATAAAAGTAGCAATTAAAACTAAACCGCTTGCCGTATAATTCAAATATGGTGAGCGGTTTTCTTTATTTTCATTGTTTATATATGTAGATTTTGTTAAATAATAAAAATAAATAGCTGTAGAGAGATTTAATAAATTCCCTGTTAAAGATAAAGGGAATTCTTCTGTTTGCAGGGAAGAATTTTCAGGGTTAATGACAAGTTTTTTTTGGTTATCAATAGTTTTAAGGGATAAACATAAACTAGCCATAACGAAGTAGATGTATTTTTCACTTTCATTTAGTGAAGAAAGAGCAGATAATTGTTCAACTGATAAATTTTCCATAAAAAAACACCTCCTGGCGGCAACGTGACGTTGCATCCATGCCCGCGTTTGTACATTGTGAAATAGGAAACGTATTGCCCACGAGGTCAAAGAATATAAAAAATCAAAGATTTTTCATATTCTCCGGATTTTAGCTTTTCGCCAAGCGGGCGAAACTTTTTCACCTTAAAACTGCTGTGAAAAAGACGTAAAATCCTACAAAGTGCATTTACCAAAGATAGCAAAAGCAGAAATTACACAAACTAAAAGTTTCGGTCAAGCATTTTTAAAGGCTTGCGGGGGTCTTGGGGGCAGAGCCACTAAGTCGCTTCCGCAGAAGCGAAATACTCCAATGAAAAACAATCACTCAAAAACAGCAAGCGAACAAAGTAAAAGCCTAAAAGTCGCAAAAAAATCACGAAAGAGGAAAAGATTAACAAATAGAAAAGCATAAACAGAAGAAACAGTAGAGATAATTTTTTTGCGACGAGTAAAGTAGTAAAAATAAAAACTATTTTGTTTTTATTTTTACGGGCAGGCAACGTGACGGCGGGGGCAACGTGACGTTGCATCCATGCCCGCGTTTTTATGTTGTAAAATGAGAAACGTACTACCCACGAGGGCAACGTGACGTTGCATCCATACCCGCACCATACTAAGTGCAAAAGGATAGTTTTGTTTCTGCGAGGTCGGATTTTGTTGTAGGGGCGACCTGTGGTCGTCCGTAGGTTAAAATTATCGGATTTTTGTAAGGGAGGGTTTCCACGCCCTCCCGAAAAGCTTTGCGATTTATCAAAACAAAACCACCCCACAATAAATATTATATGAAAAAAAGAAAAATTTGACAATGTTTGTGAAAAGAAGTATAATGTAATTTGGTATGTAATGGCGTAAAATATTTAACTAGGAGGGATAAAGTGCTATCTATAGTAATTCCAGCTTATAATGAAGAAGGAAATATTCTAAATACATGTAAAGTTATCTCAGATATAATGAAAGAAGCGGAAATTGACTTTGATTTCGTTTTTGTAAATGACGGTTCAAAAGATACAACTTGGGAGAAATTGGTGGAAGCCTCAAAAATTTATCCTAATGTAAATGCAATTAATTTTAGCAGAAATTTCGGTAAAGAAAGTGCAGTTTTTGCAGGACTTAAACACGCAAAAGGCGACGCAGTAGTCGTAATGGACTGCGACTTGCAACACCCACCGGAAACTGTGGTTAAAATGTATAAAATTTGGAAGAATAACGATGTGGATATAGTCGAGGGAGTAAAAGCTGACCGTGGAAAAGAAAGCGCTGTCTACAAAATTTTCGCAAGTATGTTTTATTCCATAATTATGAAAACTTCGAAACTTGATATGAAAAGTTCTTCAGATTTTAAACTAATGGATAAAAAGGTTGTTAATTCAATTAACGAAATGCCTGAAAGACTAACTTTTTTCCGCGCAATGTCAAGTTGGGTAGGCTATAAAAAAGAAAAAGTAGAGTTTGTAGTTGCAAAAAGAGAAATCGGCGAAACAAAATGGTCCTTCACTGGTCTATTTAAGTACGCAATAAACTCAATTACCTCTTTTACAAGCAGTCCAATGCAAATTGTAACCTTTTTTGGATTTTTGTTATTGATAATTTCAGTAGTCCTTGGTGGATTTACTTTTGTAAATTGGATACTTGGCAACTCACTAGAAGGTTTTACAACTGTAATAATTCTTCAATTATTAACAAGCAGTATAATAATGTTTAGCCTTGGTGTAATAGGATTTTATCTCTCAAAAATTTATGAGGAGATAAAAAATCGACCACGGTATATAGTTTCCGACCTAATAAAAACAGAAAGGACGAAAAAAACAGATGAAATATAGTTTACGAACACAATGGTTTAAAGATAAGCAAACATATCTAATAATTTTCCTAATTCCATTTTGTATAATGTTTTTAGCCTATGGATTTTTTGGAGTTCACCCTTTTGGAGATGAATCGGTATTAGTTCTTGACTTAAATGCACAATATGTGTATTATTACGAAGCCTTTCGTGACGCATTTTGGGGCGATGGAAGTTTTATTTATAGCTGGAGTAGGAATTTAAGCGGTGAAATGTTTGGAATATTTGGTTATTATTTAGCAAGCCCATTTTCAATAATTCCAATACTTCTCCCCCGTGAAATAATGACATATTCTATTGAATTAATGGAACTTTGCAAACTTGGAGCGTGCGCTGTAACCTTTGCATTTTTCCTTAAAACAAGAAGAACAAGCAAAACTTTTACTTTGTTCATTTTCTCCTCAATGTACGCACTATGCGGTTATGCAGTAGTTCAACTTATGAACCCAATGTGGATTGACGGACTTATCTATCTTCCCCTAATTTTCGTTGGAGTGGAAAAATTAATTGAAAAAGGGAAAATGTTCCCGCTAGTTCTGCCTTTAGGACTAATGTTTATTGCAAACTATTATATTGGATATATGGTTGGTATTTTGACAGCATTTTATTTCCTTTACTATTTCTTTTTCATTGACGAACGCCCTGAAAAGAAAAAAACTATAGCAATTTTTGTTAAGTTTGCAATTTCAGCAATAGTAGCAATTTTGTTTGCAGCAGTAGTTTTATACCCTGTCTACAACTCTTTGCAACTGGGAAAATTTGACTTCTCAACGCCAAATTTCTCACTAACAGCACAGTTTGAACTTGTGGATATGTTCACAATGTTAATGCCATTTTCTTATGATACAGTAAGACCAGAGGGGCTTCCATTTATATATAGCGGTGTTTTAACAATAATTCTTGTGCCACTATATTTTATGAACAAGAATATTAAAACAAGACAAAAAATTTGTAACGGATTATTTTTAGCATTATTAATTACAATAATGTACGTTAAACCACTTGATATGGCAATGCACGGTTTCCAAACACCAAACTGGCTACCGTTCAGATATTCCTTTATCTTTAGCTTTTTGCTAGTTGTAATGGCAGCTCAATCTTTTGAGCGTATAGAGGGAATTTCCATAAAGCAATTAGGTGGAGTTTTCTTTGGAGCATTAGCATTTGTTGTCTATATCGAAAGCGAAAGACTAGACCATATCCAGCCTTTTGAAGCAATATTAGTGTCAATTATTTTCCTTGCAATATACTTTGGCGCATTGTACTTGATTAAAAAAGGAAAAAGCTATAATATCAAAGCATCTCTGTTAATTTTAGTTTGTTGTGAGCTATTTTTAGTCACATTAAAAACAGTTGTAGATATAGACAGCGACGTTGTTTACAGTAATTATAGCAGTTATGTTGGATATATTGAAACAGGGCGAGAAATGGTTGACCTTGTTGAAGAACAAGATGACAGCTTGTTTAGAATGGAAAAAACTTTCCAACGTACAGTAAATGACGCAATGGCATTTGGAATGAAAGGTATCACCCATTCAAGTTCCACAATGAACGCAAAAGCCATTGATTTTCTAGCAGAATTAGGTTACGCAAATAGAGGGCATTACACAAAATATCGAGGACAAACTATGCTTACCGACGATATTTTGGGTATAAAATACATTGGTTCAAAAACTTCGGAAGATTTTAATTATGACCAATTTTTAAGTTATCAAGATATTGTTGTCTATGAAAATGCGGACGCACTTCCAATCGGATATATGGCGGACGATGCAATTAGAAACGTGATTTTATCAGGAGATAATCCATTCATAAATCAAAACAGCTTGCTAAGTGCATTGGTTTCTTCGGAACAAAAATCCTACTTTAACCATATAAAAATCGACGATATTTTCTATAATAATTTAACAGTTTCAAATTATAGCGGACATGATAAATATGTTCCTACCTCCTCCGAGGGGAATTCTAGCATAATAATGACCATAACTGCACCAAATGACCAACAAATCTACGCATATTTCCCTGCAAGCTATGAAAGAAAAGTTAATATTAAGGTAAACGGCGAGTCTAACGGAGTTTATTTTGAAACTGAAAACTATTGCATAATCTCTCTTGGAAGATTTAGCGAGGGTGAAACTATCGAGTTTGAAATGGAACTAACAGATGACGAATTGTTTATGAAAGACCAGTATTTCTACTATTTAGATGAAGATTTATTGGCACAAGATGTAGCAACTTTGGCTGAAGGTGGCTGGAACATTACAAACTTCACTGAAACTTATTTAGAAGGTGAAATTACAGCAAAAGAAAACCAAGTTATGTTCACAACAATTCCATATGAAGAAGGTTGGACAATAAAAGTTGACGGAGTGGAAGTCGAGCCAATTATGTTAGCCGACGCAATGATAGGAATTGAAGTTCCCGAAGGCACTCACACCGTTACAATGAAATTTTTACCAGATTATTTCTTGTTAGGTATAGCAGTGTCCGCGTTTGGATTAATTTTAGTAGTAGCAATTTTCTTTATTGACAAAAAGCGTGAAAAAACTTTGCTTAAAATTTTGCATGATGAAAAAGCTGATGTAGAAAAACCACTAGTTGCTTCTCAAAATGATATAACTTCCGTTGAAAAGTTAATTTTAGACAGTCTTTCAAGTGATAGTGAAAATTTAACAACTATAAATCTAGCTGAAACTAATGAAGAAGAAATTGATGAAGATGATGACGATGAACAAGAGGATATTGATTTAGATAAAGAAGATGACGAAGATGACGAGGACAAAGTTTAATGGAAACTAAAAATTATTTTGTTGAAAAAATAGCTGGTGACTACGCAACTTTAAGGCAAACTGATGAAAACAGCGAAAAAGACACAATTTTAGTGGCACTCGCACTACTTCCTCTTGAAATTTTCGAAGGAACTTTGGTAATTTACGAAAATCTTCAATATTCTTTAGGTTAATTTCTTAAAAAAACTGAATAAAAACTAAAACCCTCCAAATACTAAAACTGTAAAAAGATAGTATTTGGAGGGTTTTATGTATAGAAAAATTACAGCGGAATTCGACAGTATCGAAAGTGCAGAAATGGCAGCTCGTGCAGTAAAAAACAATGTAAAAGACATAAAAGAAATTACAATTAAATCAAAAAAAATGCAAAATGAGAATAATAAAACCTTTTTATTTCAGCCAGGAAATATAATTCTAGGCGGTTTAAATCCCTACGGAGCAGCTTCTTCTGGGACAGAAAGTTTGTTTGCCTACACAACTTTTAACGGGATAGACAGCGATTTTTCCTCAAAAAAAAATAAAAGGGCAAACAATTTTTCCACAGCAACAATTGAAATTATTTGCAAAAATGAATTGCTAACAAAAGTAAACCACACCTTAACTTGTTATCACGGGCTTAAAATTAAATCATAATCATTCTAAAAAATAAAAACCTTTCATAATATTAAATAGTAATTTATGAGAGGTTTAATTTTAGAAAAAAGCAGGAAAGGAATGGTTTTGATGAATAATTATTATCCGGAAGGGTTTTTGATAGATAGGAAAGAAAATAAAAGCTATTTATCCTCCATCTCCTCAATGGAAATGGCAATGTTAAAAGGGCAAATTCTAGAGGAAAAAGTGCTAATTTGTGACAGCGACCACAATTTAATTCTCGACATTAACGGAATAAGAGGAATTATCCCCCGTGAAGAAGGTGCAATAGGAATAAAAGAGGGCACAACACGAGATATAGCCTTAATTTCAAAGGTAAATAAGCCCGTTTGCTTCAAGATTTTGGAGATAAAAAATGACGAAAAAGGGCGAGCTATAGTAATTCTATCAAGAAAAGAAGCCCAAAAAGAATGTTACGCAAATTATATTTCAAACTTTACAAAAGGACTTGTCATAAATGCAAAAGTCACCCATTTAGAGCAGTTTGGTTGTTTTGTTGACATAGGCTGTGGAATTCCATCATTAATTCCAATCGATATGATTTCCGTTTCGAGAATTTCCCACCCTAAAGATAGATTTTGGGTAGGGCAAGACATAAAAGCTGTGGTTTTATCAAAAAGCAACGGGAAAATTTTCCTCACACATAAAGAGCTACTTGGCACTTGGGAGGAAAATGCAAGTAAGTTTAACATTGGCGAAACGGTGAGCGGAATAGTTCGTTCCGTTGAAGATTATGGAATTTTCATTGAATTATCGCCAAACCTAGCTGGACTTGCCGAGCTTCGTGACAATGTGAAAGTTGGTCAAAGAGCAAGCTGTTACATAAAAGCATTAATCCCAGAAAAAATGAAAGTAAAGCTTATTATAGTAGATGTTTTTGACGAGAAAAACGAGCTTTGTGATATGGAATATTACGAGAATGGTGAAAATATTGAAAAGTGGACATATTCCCCACCTGGTGCAACAAAACAAATAGAAACAATCCTTGCGGGGAAGCCCCCGCGGGCAGACACGCTATAATTTGATAAATGAGGCGAGATAGTTCACGCGATTTTTCAAGAGCATATTTTGGTCGAATATTGTAGGGGAGGGCTTCCACGCCCTCCCGTTATCGAATGAAAGGTCGGATTTTGTTGTAGGGGCGACCTGTGGTCGTCCGTAATCACAATTGTAGGGCAAGGGCTCTGCTCTTGCCGTTTGTCACACAAACTAAAAGTTTCGGGCAACGTGACGTTGCATCCATGCCCGCACTGTATAAAGCACAAGAGGATAATTTTGTTTCTGCGAGGTCGAATATTGTAGGGGAGGGTTTCCACGCCCTCCCG
>CAYJLB010000010.1:0-39176 GCA_964370845.1 uncultured Oscillospiraceae bacterium | reverse complement strand
AATAATCTACAAAATAAAATTTTAGCAACAAAAAAAGGGTGTGACGAAACTAAAAATATGTTTCGTTACACCCTTTTCCTAAACCTTAGTGGTAAACAATAATTTTATATTTGTGTAATTTCCAAAAACAACAATAATATCATCTTGCTCAAGAATTTCTTCACCGTTTAAAATGCTCTTTGATACACCTTTTCGCTTTAAAATAATAAGCTGAATTTTATAATCTTCTTTAAGCCTTGAATCCTTAAGCTTAACATCTACCAAACCCTCAGGAAGCTTAGCAAGACTAATTTCCGCCATTACATTCTCCTCGTAAATGTCAATAAGCACAATTTGATTAACGTTTTTCCCAAACATTATTTTTTTGCCAATAGTTTCAATTTTTTTGTCAATAAACTTTCTAACAAACCTTGAACGATTAAAAATTAATAATAAAGAAATTGAAATAACACCAACAATTACTGCTCCCCACATATCCTGAATTTCCGAATTGCTAAGGGATAAAAAGATATTTACAACACAAGACATAATTATTACAGTGAATAAATAACCGAAAATTATAGTAAGTTTTGCAATTCTTCGGCGTACTTTAGAGGAAGTAATTGCCTCACTATCCTGTGTAGTAAAACCACAACTTGTGAGCATAGAAATTACCTGAAAATGAGCCTTTTCGTATGTAAGCCCCGTAAGTCGAAGCAAAATTGTAAAAATTTCAATAATTAAATTATAAATTAAAGCAAAAAGTGAAAATAACATTATAGCAGCAGTAATATTCATTTTATCCCCCTAGATTTTAATCATTATCTTTAAATTGTGCGTCATAAAGCCCTTTGTAAATTCCTCCAAGGCTGTATAATTCCTCGTGAGAGCCTTGTTCGCTCACTCCACTAGCTGTAAGAACAATAATCTCATCAGCATTTTTTATAGTGGACAACCTGTGTGCAATCACAAGAGTAGTTCTCCCCCTAGAAAGTTCTTGCAATGACTCTTGTACAGCTCTTTCAGTTTGATTATCAAGGGCGGAAGTAGCCTCGTCCAAAATCAAAATTGGCGGATTTTTAAGGAATGCCCTCGCAATACTAAGCCTTTGTTTTTGCCCACCTGAAAGCCTAATCCCCTTTTCCCCGATGTTGGTTTCATAGCCTTGAGGACAACTCATTATAAATTCGTGCACTTTCGCCTGTTTAGCGGCAGTAATAATTTCCTCCTCACTAGCGTCAACTTTTCCGTACATAATATTTTCTTTAATTGTGCCTGTGAAAAGGAAAACGTCTTGCTGTACTATGCCGATTTCTTTTCTAAGGCTGTTTAATTTTACATCTTTGATATTTATTCCGTCAAGGGTAATATTTCCGCTTACACAATCATAAAACCTTGGTATAAGCTGACAAAGTGTGGTCTTTCCCCCACCCGACGGTCCAACTAAAGCAACAGTTTTTCCAGCTGGAATTTTCAAGGAAATGTTGTTTAGCACATCTTCTTCGTCGTTATATTTAAAAGTTACATCAGAAAATTCAATGTCACCTTTAATATTTTTTAAAGTCTTAGCATTTTTGCTGTCCTTAATTTCTATATCAGTGTCCATAATTTCAAGAAAACGGTTAAACCCACTCATTCCTTGCTCAAATTGTTGAGTAAAGTTAGTAAGCCTTTGAATTGGCTGAATAATAATGTTTATAAATAACAAGAAAGTAACTAAATCTTCCATAGCCATAGTTTGATAATAAACGCAAATTCCACCAACTATTAAAACTAAAGCATTTGCACAGTTAGTTAAAAAGCCCATTCCTGCCATAAAAAATCCCATTGCACTGTAAGCGGCTTTTTTTGCAAGCTTGAAAAAACTGTTTCCTTTAATAAATTTTTCAGTTTCATAATCTTCATTTGTGAACGATTGAACCACACGAATACCGCTAATACTATTTTCAACTTGAGCATTAACGTCAGCAATTTGAACCCTTACTTCGGTGAAAGCCTTTTTCATTTTCTTTCTTTTTGTCATAGCGAACCAAGCGATTAAAGGTAAAAATAGCAAGATACAAAGTGTAAGTCGCCACTCAATACTAAACAAAATTATTGACGAGCCAAAGAACATTACAACAGAAATAAATATATCCTCAGGTCCGTGATGTGCAAGCTCAGTAATATCAAAAAGGTCGGTAAGAATTTTCGACATAATCTGCCCCGTGCGATTGTTGTCATAATATTTGAAAGAAAGTTTTTGTAAATGAGCAAACAAATCCTCACGAATATCCGCCTCAATCCGCACACCCATCATATGCCCTTGATAATTTATAAAGTAGTTAAGCATTGCAATAGCAAAGTAAATACAAATAAGCAAAACCGCAAGAAAAGCAAGTTCACGAATATTCCCCTGGGGGATAGTGCTGTTCATAATTCGCCTTGTAATAAGTGGAAAAACTAGCCCTAACATTGCCACAAAAAAGGCACAAGTCATATCGAGAAAAAACAGCTTTCTGTGAGGTTTATAGTAAGAAATGAACCTCTTTATGGTTTTTCCGTTTACATTTTTTTTATTTTTCATTAAATTTTTATTCCCTCTCAAATTCATCTTTTTGTATAATAATTTTACTATAATTTACTAAATATGTCAATAAAGTATAAAAATCATCTGTTAACATAAAATTAATTTAATATTACTTGATAAAACATTGACTTAATAATGAAAATATTGTATTATTAATATAAATATGAAATAAATTTTTAACAGTGTGTTGTGCAAAAGGAATGGTTTAATATATGAACAAAAAAGATAGTAGTAATTTTAAACGTAATTTATTTGACGGAATAATTATTTTTATTATCGCAATTAGTAGTTTAGTGTTGTTAATGTATATATCTGATGTGAAATTAGAAGAAACTGCACTAACTAATTTACAAGAAGCTGCAAATGAAAAGCAAATAGAACTAAATACTGAATTCAACTCTATACAAAATGAACTACTAAGTATGGCTTCAACTTTAGAAGATTACGGACTTAATGAGGCACAAGTTATAGATTTTTTGCAAAAGCGTCAGAAATTATTCAATTTTGATAGTATATATTTTGTTGGAACCAATTTATTAGGTATTTCTGAAACAGGTGAATTACGAGAATTTAGTGAGAATTTTTTTGATAATGCAAATATTGATAATGAAGTTTACGTCCTTGAACCTTACATAAGCGAAATAACTTCTAATCAAGTTTTGGGGATACAAACTCCAATTTATGTTGAGGGAAAAATTGAAGGATATGTCTTTGCAGAATATGATTTAGCGGATATTAAATTAAGCCTTGAAAATGAAATTCAAGAGTTTGGTTATGCAGTTTTTACAAGTAGTGAAAACAGAGATTTTTTCACTACGAATGTTACATTTTTAACCGAAAAAGAAATGGAAAACTTAACATTTGAAAATAAATCCACGGATTTTGAAATTATTGAAAATAATATAGCAACGGGACAAAGTGGAACATTAACTTTTAAGCTTTCAAACCGCGAAATGGTGGCAGTTTATTCCCCACTTGTGCTAAACGATTGGACATTGCTCCTTGCCGTTGACAAATATATGTATGTTGCCGATATAAGAACCCTATCCACAGTGCTTTTAGCGACTGTAATTGGTATAATAACTGGGTTTATGTACTTTATATTTTACTTTTTATCGGCAAAAAAGACTATTGAAAACAAAGCATATTACGATGATTTAACACAGCTTCCAAACCTTGCTAAATTTAAACTGGAACTAAAAAATGCAATTGAGCTTAACAATTATAAAAATATGGCAGTTATTAAAATGGATATTAATAATTTTAAGGCAATAAACGAAATGTACGATTTTGAAATAGGAAACAACGTACTTTGTGCATTTAAAGACATTGCGGATATTTGTAAAGAGCGTGAATCTTCCTTTATTTTAGCTCGTACAGGAGCGGACGAGTTCATTATTTTTGCGGCAAACGGCTTTTTAATAGACGTTAAACCATTGATAAATGAATTTGAAGCATATATAAAAAATAAAGTTCCACAGCTTAAAAACCACTATACCGTTTTAAAATTCGGACGATACATTTTTGACCGATATGACGAAGATGTAAATAGCATTGTTTCAAAAGTTGAAATGGCGCACGGAATGTCAAAAGCAACTGAAGATACTTTGATTTGGGATTATGACGAAAAGTTTAAGACAAGAATTTTAAAGCAAACTCAAATCACAAATGATATGGAATTAGCGTTACAAAATGAAGAATTTGTGCCATATTTCCAACCTAAAATAAACATAAATAACAATGAATTAAGCGGTGCGGAAGCGTTGGTTAGATGGATAAAACCTGACGGAAGTATGGTTTTTCCAAACGATTTTATACCTGTATTTGAGAGTAATGGATTTATTACAAAACTTGATAAATACATCTTATCAAAAGTTTGTGAAACCCTTAAAACGTGGGAGAAAAACGGTCATGAACTAATTACAATTTCAGTGAATTTTTCAAGGTCGCATTTTAAAAACCCTAATTTTATAAATGAAATAATTGAAATTGTTGATAGCTATAAACTGGAAAGAAAGTATATTGAAATTGAGCTTACCGAAACAATTGTAACGGAAAATGAAGGCATAATGAAAAAACTTCTCAATGAAATTAAAGAGGAAGGTTTTAAAGTTTCAATCGACGATTTTGGAACAGGATATTCTTCCCTTGGAATGTTAAAAAGCATTAAAGTTGACACATTAAAACTGGATAGAAGCTTTATTTTAGTGAGCGAAGAAGACAAGGAAAGTAGCAAGCTCGTAATCGACGGAATAATAAAACTAGCCCACAATCTTAATATGAACACAGTTGCCGAGGGTGTAGAAACTTCGGACCAACTTGATTTCTTAAAGAGCTTAAATTGTAACATTGCTCAAGGGTACTACCACTCAAAGCCAATTTCATCTTTAGAGTTCAAAGAAAAATATTTTAGTTAAATCAAATTTTACACAAGAAAAGAAAGGAAACGTTGTTTTTATGGAATTATTTAATGGAAGTTCGTTATTTAGCAAAGAAAGTATAGAAAATTTTCTTGCAAAAGCAGGTAATAAGGAGGAGCTTTACGAGCTTATTATCCAAGTGAAAAAGTCACTTATGACAAATTATAATTTTAAAGAATATAATCTTCCAGAAGATTTTTTCACAACTCCGTCAGTAATAGCGACTAACCATTTAACCGACTCCGACGCGCCATTAATAATGAGCCTTTATTACAAATTGATGGAGCCAATTAAGACTACATATCCACAACTTTTTGTTTTTGCAAAAGAAAATTGTTTCAACGGTGTTTCAATTCCAAAAGAATTGCTACCTATTTTGGAACGTGAACAAGTTTGTGAAGTTAACAGAAATAGCAAAAACGGTGCAATGCAAGTTATGAAAACTGCAAAAAAATGGTTTAACGAAGGTGAAGTTCCAAAGCATTTTCTAATTTTTGCACAAGGCACAATTTACGATATAAACAAAGAAAATGTTATCGATATTGAGGACGGAGCTTTTTGGCTTGCAAGAATGCTTGGAATTCCTGTTTTGCCAGCATTTATTGAGCAAGCTGTCGAAGGTGAAGATAACCGCATAGTTTTCGGGGATTATATCCAAGTACCAAAGACTTGCCGTGATTTTACCGAGTATAAACAAATTTGGTTAGACAGAGTCTTAGAAGCACAAAACTCCTTTGAAAAATTCACAGGAACTAAAGCAAGAGAAACAGTATTAGACGAAGCTCACCAAACAAGAAAATACCAGCGGGGTGTCCCCGCCGACATGCCCGCACCAAGCATAGAGCAATAGGATAATTTTGTTTCTGCGTGGGCAGAGTTTGTTATGCACTTTACTGGATAAATCGAGGTGTCCCCGCCGACATACCGCACCAAAATAAGCTAAAGAAAAAGCTTAAGTCGGAAAAAAGTGAAGGTTTTACTCAATTTTTTCCTCTAAAAAAATTGCGGGTTGGAAGGGCAGAGCCTTCCTCGCTTGTCGCAACAAGCGAAATACTCGAATGAAAAGTCAGAAATTGTAGGGACAATTCTTGCCTTTGCCCGATTAAACGAACAGTATAAAAACAATAATTTCCGCAAAATTAAGATTATTTTGCAAAAAATTACAAATGATAAGCATAAAATAAGTTGTAGTAAAAAAGTTTTGCGGAAATTCAAAGTAGTAAAAATAAAACTGTATAGTTTTATTTTTACGGGCGGCTTGATGTTTTAAGAAAAATGCTGACACTTTATAATTATAAAAAAACAAAGGACGGATAATTAAATCCGTCCTTTTTATATATTATTGTCTTCTATTTTCATCTTCGGTATAAAGATAAATTGAAACTAATTTCAAAACATAAAGCATACTATTAATTTCTTTTTCGCTCCAAACACGAGTTCTAGTACAATCATCAAGCCCAATAAAAGCTCTAATGTGGTCTTTCCAGCGTAATTGAACATGTAAGAACGACTTAATCCCCTGTCCGTCCATTAACTCAAAAGCACCCTCAGCAATAAGCAAACTTAAATCATTGCAGTATAAAACTCCATTAGAATCAGAACTTTCAAAGAAATCTCCCAATATTTCAGCAGTCAAACCTTTAAGATTGTCAATTTCAGGGTTAATGCCATCTTTGCACCATTCAAAAGTGTTGTCATAAGTTTTTCCATCGTCAAAAGTTTCAAAAATATAACACCTGTCCGCAAAAGTCCTCTTACAAACAATTTCCATAACAGAATTAATCGCCGACTGTACATCTTTATTTTCATATAAAATGTCAAAAACAATGGAAACAAGGTCAGAATCAAAGTAAGAATTTGCAATTCTACTAGCATTTTCAAGTAAAGTTCTGTTTTTCATCGTTCCATCAACAAGTTCGTGAGTATAGAAAGTGTAACAATCTTTACCTTTTCTTTTAGATTGATAAAGTGCCTTATCCGCCGCTTTGTACAAATCTTCAAAGCCTCTACCGTCACGAGGATATAATGAAATACCAATACTTCCAGAAATTTTGTAATCCTTACCTTCACCAGAATAAGTGTTTTTAAATACTTTCGCAAAAGCCGCAGCACGTTGCTCAATTACACGTTTATTGCCAGTATTTTTAAGGAAAACAATAAATTCATCTCCCCCAATACGACCAACAATATCTCCATCTCTAACAAGAGAATTAAGTTTTGATGCAATATCACTAAGAACAATATCCCCATAATGATGCCCTAAATTATCATTAATGGACTTAAAATCATCAATATCGATAATAAATAAAGCGTGTTGACTATCAATTTCTTTAGTAATATATTTCTCAATCATTCCCTCAGAAGTAACTTTATTATAGCAATTTGTAAGCAAGTCAATTTGAGAAAGCAATTCATAAGATTTTTGTTCATTAATATCAAAGGATTTTCCTATAACAAAAATTGGATTACCTTGTTCATCAAAAGTAGTTTTAAATATATGCCTGTAATAACGAACACTTCCGTCCGTTAAAACCATTCTAAAATCAGAAAAAGAATCTTTCCCACTTTTCATATTTTCAACAAACTTCAAAAAAATAGACATATCATCTTCATAAACTATTTCTTTATGAAAAATAAAATCAGGGAAAATATATCGACCACTAGAAAAACCTAAAATTTCCGAACCCTTACCAAAAAATCTAATAGCAGAATTTTTAATATTATACACAAAAAACCATTCATCAGATAATTCAGAAAGGTTTGTAACCAAAGTTTTGTCAGTAATGTGGCTAAAATAGTACTCATCAGAACTATCCGCAACATTTCCAACAAATTGCGACCGCAAATCTTTTGTATATCCAACAATAAGTTTCCCGCCATACTCATCAAAAATATCAAGTGTTCTAAGAGTAATTTCGCAAGCAATTTCTTCCCCATTTAATTTACAATGAGCCCAATAAAAAGTACACTCGCCCATTTCTTTAGCAGTATTTATGTATTCAACTGCTGCAATTCTAGAATGTTTACCGTCAGGTTGAATTTTTGGTGAGAGTTCAAAAAATCTATCTAAATATTCCTGTTTGTTTTCAAGCTCAAAAAGTTCAACAGCTTGCTGGTTACACATAATATTTTCACCTTTTGAGTTCCAAATATTAACACAAAGCGGAGTAATATCTAAAAGTGCAGTAATTATTTTATCACATAAATGACTATCGCTGTTACTTTTTTCAATATTTGATTGATTTTCTTTCGCAAATATAACATTCTCTGTCATTACTTTTCTTACCTCGCTTTCTCAAAATTAATCTGTTATTTTCATATCAATCCCATTATACAACAAATAAACCCTTTTGTCTAGTAAGATTTTGTGTAGTTTTTTAGTATTGGTTAAATTATATAACCAAATACAAATAAAGATTTTCCGTTTTCATATGTAACTTTTTTCAAAAATAGCGTTGTTTTACAGCTTGAAATACATAATCAATAATATTTTTATATAACAAACGCTTTTTTTACAGCGTTTAGCACAATATTTTTTGCTAAATTTCGACAAAGTTCCTAACACAAGTTAACAATTTTAATTTTATTTTATCTATTTACCTAAATAAAACGTTAACACAAAAATAAATTATTCATTTTTCTTATGCATTTTATATATAACAAAGAATAAATTTTGGTAATATTTTTCTTATAATATTTATTTCTTATTATTTGCTTTATAAAAAGTTATATTTCACCAATCATATGTAACTTTATATAATTCCCTATTTTATTTATTTCGCTTAGCTTTTTTAATTTAAAATCTATTGCAATTTATGGAAAATTGTGGTACAATCATAGTGTATAATTCTGCCATAATGTATTTTTTTGATTTTAATTCAAATACTTAATTATATATCACAAATACTTTAACAAATTAATTTATTTTACGCTTATATAACAAAACCTAGCGAAAGGAACGACAATAAAAATGAGTAATTATGACTTAAAAAAATATCGTCTTGGTGACCTATTGGTTCATCAAGGTATGATTTCCGAAAAACAGCTAACTGATGCACTTACTATGCAAAGAAAATTGCACAGGCATCTTGGTGACTGTTTGATTTCCCTTGGTTTTGCAAAAGATGAAGATATAGCTACTGCTCTTGAAATGCAATTGGGAATTCAAAAAATTAAACTTCGTGGAGTAAAAATTGACCCTGAATTAATCGGGAAAATCAATGGTTCAGTTTTGCGTCGCCACAACGTTCTGCCTTTAGGGTACACAGATGACACTAAAACTTCAATTTACCTTGCAATGGCAAATCCACTTGATATTATAGCACAAGATGACATTTCTTTGCTTACAAACTGTATGATTGAGCCAAAAATCGCTACAATGTTTGAAATAAACGCTGTACTTGACAAATATTTTGGTACAGGTGAGGCAATGTCTGCCGCTGAACAATACGCAAAAGAGCGTGAGCAACAGCTTATCGTTTTAGAAGCTGCGGAAGCTGCACAACAAGCTGAACTTGACTCTGCCCCAATCGTTCAATTAGTACGTTCAATAATTGAACAAGCAGTCCGTCAAAGAGCCAGCGATATTCACTTTGATGCCCTTGAAAAGCAAATCCGTGTCCGTTATCGAATTGATGGAGCTTTATCGGAAAAAATGCTTTATGACCTAAAACTTTTGCCAGCAATTGTAACCCGTATAAAAATTATGGGAAAAATGGATATTTCTGAGAAAAGAAAACCTCAAGACGGGCGAATTTCTATGGTTATTGATAAGAGTGAATATGACATTCGTGTGTCAATTCTCCCCTCTACTTACGGGGAAAAAATAGTAATGCGTCTTGCTTCTTCAGTTGCATTAACAAGGTCTAAATCAGAGCTTGGACTACTCAACCGTGAGCTTGAGCAGTTCGACCACATTTTATCAAATCCAAACGGAATTATTATAGTAACAGGTCCAACAGGTAGCGGTAAGTCAACAACTTTATACACCGCACTTGCTGAATTAAATAAAGAAGATGTAAATATTATCACAGTCGAGGACCCTGTGGAAGCGCATATTCCTGGTATTAATCAGGTTCAAGTAAACAGCAAAGCTGAACTTACTTTTGCGGCGGCACTTCGTTCAATTTTGCGTCAAGACCCTGACATAATAATGATTGGGGAAATTCGTGACTATGAAACAGCTTCCATAGCTGTACAAGCGTCAATTACAGGTCACCTTGTAGTTTCAACCCTCCATACAAACAGTTCTTCAGCTACAATAACAAGGCTACTAGATATGGGAATTGAATCATATTTACTTGCCGACTCAATAGTTGGTGTAATCGCACAACGTCTTGTGAGAAGGCTTTGTACAAACTGTAAATCCCCTCGTCAAGCTACAAATGTTGAAAAAATGATGCTTGGAGTGCCAACTGATGAGGATTATATTGTATACGAACCAGTAGGCTGTAACCAATGTAATGAAAGTGGATTTTTCGGACGAATTGGTGTTTATGAAATTTTGGAAATGACACCTTCCCTAAGAAATATTATCTCCACCCACGGCACAACTGAACAAATAAAAGAAGTTGCCTTAAACGAAGGAATGCACACCTTGCGTATGTCGGCGGCACATTATGTTAAAGAAGGTGTTACAACCTTAGACGAAATGATGAAAGTTTCAATGGAACAATAAATTATTTTTAAATAAATAACACTTAAACCGAAAGGATTGATTGAATTTTATGTTTTCATTTGTTGAATTAATCGAGCATACTGTTAACAAGAAGGCGTCTGACCTTCATTTAACAACGGGAATTCCACCTATACTGAGAATTGACGGGAAATTAACTCCTCTTTGTGAAGAAAGACTTACTTCGGAAGCGATTTTACAGTATTGTCAAGAAATTTTGTCACCAAAACAATTACAGCATCTTGAAGACGCTGGGGAGTTTGACTTTGCATATTCTTCGCCACAAAAAGGTCGATTTCGTGTAAACGCCTTTAAACAACGTGGTTCTTACGCAATTGCAGCACGTCTTGTAAACCTTAATATTCCCTCTCCACAAGATTTAATGTTACCTGAATCTTTGGTGTCAATGTGTGGAAAAAAACGTGGTTTAGTTTTGGTTACAGGTGCAACGGGAAGTGGTAAATCCACAACTCTTGCAAGCTTAATTGACGTAATAAATCAAAGGTATAATCAGCATATTATCACCCTTGAGGACCCTATTGAGTATTTGCACAGGCATAATAAATCTGTGATAAATCAAAGGGAAATCGGTGCAGATTCACACTCTTTCCCGAACGCTTTAAGGGGAGCGTTAAGACAAGACCCTGACGTAATTTTAGTTGGTGAGATGCGTGACCTTGACACTATTTCGATTGCAGTAACTGCGGCGGAAACAGGGCATTTAGTTTTCTCAACTTTGCATACTATTGGTGCAGTAAACACAATCGATAGAATTATCGACGTTTTTGAACCTGCACAACAAGCACAAATTAGAACTCAACTTGCGGACGTTTTGCAATGCGTTGTGTCCCAACAATTACTGCCTAAAATTGGCGGAGGTCGAGTAGGTGCTTTTGAAGTAATGCTTACAAATAGTGCAATTAGAAATAATATTCGTGAGGGGAAAACTTATCAAATTCCAACAGTAATGCAAACAGGGCAAAAATTCGGAATGAAAACAATGGACGATTCACTTTTTGAATTGTATCAACAAGAATATATTACCAAAGAAAATGCAATTTCTTACGCTCAAGATAGAGCGGCATTGCAAAGACGTCTAGGTTTGTAAAAACTACATACTTTTTAGGAAGGAGGCGGTGAAGTGCCCACTTTTAGTTATTTAGCACTAAATAAAAGCGGTAAAGAAATAAAAGGTACAATGGACGGAAAGCAAAGGGAGGATATTTTAACAGCGTTAAAAGCTGACGGACTTATCCCAATAAGCGTTTCTCACGCAAGTTTACTGAGTAGAGAAATTAACCTTGCTTTCATGGAAAAAAAGCCAAAAGTTCGTGATTTATCAGTGTTTTGTAGGCAGTTTACAAGTATTATAAATGCAGGTGTACCTGTAAATAATGCCCTTGAAATGCTTGCAGAACAAACGGAAAACAAACTCCTTGCAAAAGCAATTGATGATTGTAGGTCGGGAATTCAATCGGGTAAATCTTTGTCCGAATCAATGTCTGAACACCCAAAAGTTTTTCCAAGCTTATTAATTACAATGGCGGCAGCTGGTGAGGCTTCGGGTAAATTAGATATTTCCTTTGAAAGAATGGCTATCCACTTTGAAAAGGAAGCAAAAATTAAAGCAATGGTAAAAAAGGCAACTATTTATCCCGCTGCAATAGTAATAATTGCAACAATTGTAGTAATTTTACTTTTAACCTTTGTTATTCCACAGTTTGAAGCAATGCTTGAAGACCTTGGAACAGAAATGCCAACTCTCACAGTAATAGTTATGCAAGCTAGTGAGTTTATGCAACAATTTTGGTATTTAGTTATCATTGGACTTGGGTTAATCACTTATTTAATACGGCTTTATATCAAAACTCCCGCTGGGAAAATGAATTTGGGAGTAATTCAGCTACGGCTTCCATTATTTAAAACTTTGACAACAAAAACTGCTGCTGCACGAATGTGTCGAACTATGTCAACGTTGCTTGCTGCTGGTATTTCTATTATCGAAGCGATTGAAATTGCAGCCAACACAATGGACAACGTGCTTTTTAAAAATTCACTTCTTGAAGCAAAAGATGATGTTGCAATGGGCGCACCTTTTTCCGAACCGCTTACAACTGGAAAAATGTTTCCACCAATGGTAAAGCATATGATAAAAATTGGTGAGGAAGTTGGTAATTTAGAAGGCATGATGGAAAGAACAGCGGAATATTATGAAGAAGAAACCGAAACAGCAATCCAAAGCCTTATGGCAGCAATTGAACCCGCAATAATCGTAGTTTTAGCCTTAGTTGTAGGTGTAATTGTAATGGCGATAATGCTTCCAATGACTGAAATGATGACAGGTCTTGGAGCTTTATAACAAAATTCTTTTACCTTGGGGTAAATGAAATAAATTAATTTATATTAAAAGGAGAACTAATATGAAAAAAATGTTAGACAAAGTGAGAAAATCAAACAAAGGGTTTACAATGGTAGAGTTAATTATCGTAATTGCGATTATTGCAATTCTAGCGGCAATCTTAGCGCCACAATACTTAAGATTTGTTGAAGATGCAAGAGTTACAAACGATATTTCTTCCGCAAAAACTATTGACTCAGCTATAAACGTACTTGTAGCTGACGGTACGCTACAAAATGGTGGTAAAGTTACTTGGGCAAGTGCAGGTACTATCACTGCTACTTCTGCTACTATTGGTACAGGTGTCACCGCTGGAAATGCTACAAATGACCTAACTGGTATTATCGGCGAAACTAGTGTTGTGCGTCAAAGTTCAAAAGGCAAAGGTGCTGGAGATATTACTTGGACAGTTACAATAACTGACGGCAACGTAAGTATAGTTTGTAGTGCTGACTACCAAACTTGGGACGACTAATAAAAAACTAAAATAGGGCGGTTGCTACAATGGATTTTATAACAATATATTTTTATTTTGTAGTTTTCCTCTTTGGAATTTGCGTTGGAAGCTTTTTAAATGTGCTAATTTACCGAATTCCAAAGGGCGAAGATTTTGTAGTAACCCCCTCACACTGTATGAATTGTGGGAAAAGGCTTAAATTTTATGAATTAGTGCCAATTTTCTCATATATTTTTCTACGGGGAAAATGCTCGAAATGTAAAAGCCGTGTATCTGTTCAATATCCTTTGATTGAAGGGATAAACGGCTTACTTTGGGTGTTAATTTACTATAATTTTGGCTTTAGTTTAGAGGCTTTATTTGTAAGCTTGCTAACTTCAGCTTTATTAGCTTTGTCAATAATTGACGAAAAAACAAAAGAAATTCCACCTGTGTTTACAATTTTCATTGGAATTTTATCAGCTGTAAGATTATTTTTCAATCTTTCAAACTGGCTTAATTTATTGTTGGGAGCAGTATGTGTTTCCCTGTTTTTATTAATTTTATTATTAATCTCAAATGGACGTGCAATAGGCGGTGGAGATGTAAAATTAATGGCTGGCTGTGGTTTATTTTTGGGACTAGAAAGCACAGTATTAGCGTTTTTTATCGGTTGTATAATCGGCTCAATCGTCCATTTAATTCGTATGAGATTTTTCGGAAAAGACCGCGAACTTGCCCTTGGACCCTATTTATCCATAGGAGTTTTCCTATGTGCAATTTGGGGAGAAAGCATTGTAAATTGGTATTTACACTCACTTTTGGGGATATAAATAATTCCTCAAAAATTAATTTAGAAAATAATAATGTTTAATTTACATTATAATATATACTTAACAAAATTTGCGTTAAGAAAGGACTAAATTCACTATGTCATATAAATTATTAAATATTGAAATAAGTGAAAAAGTTGTAAAAGTATGCCTTACAACTGTTTCGGGACAACGTATAAAAATAAAAAAAGCTTTCCAATTTGAAATAATTGGGGATATTGTAAGCGACGGATTAATTTCCGATGTTGAATCATTATCCGAGCAAATTAGGCACGAATTAAGGGAAAACGAGGTAGGCAAAGTAAAAGTTGCAACCTTCGCCTTTTCTTCCGCCAAAGTTGCAAGCCGTGAAATAACTTTACCAATGGTAGGAGATAAGCGAGTTGCGCAGATTATTGCAGCAAACGCTTCTGACTACTTCCCTTTTGATGCGTCAAATTATCATTTACACCATGAAATTACTGCAAAAATTGCAAAGCCTGAAAAAACTTTGAAGATTTTGCTAACAGCTGCACCAAAAAACATTGTGCAATCTTACACTGATTTAGCGGCAGCAATGGGTGTTACAATAAAAACAATTGACTACACACCAAACGCAATTTTCCAAACTCTACGCACAAGAAAAACTACTGGTGTAACAATGTATTTAAACATAAATCTTGGAAGCACAAACGCAATTTTTATCCAAGATAAAAAGCTAATTTTACAAAGAAACCTACCTTTTGGTGGAGAGGACATGGTTCTTGAAGCTATTAGAAAAAATGAAATCGAAGAACCTAGTTACCTTGACATTTTGATGAAATGTTGCGATGAAAATTGGGTTAATTCAATGATTGGAAAAGAAGATGCTGAGTATTCATTGAATCGAATTGTAAACGGTGTAAATCGAAACCTTGAATTTTTCCGTTCAAGTCAACAAGGTTTGAAGGTTGATAGTATTGTCTTACTTGGAAATTGTGCAAAAATTGTTGGACTTTGCGAACAAATCCAAAGAGAAACTGAAATTGAATGTATAATTTTACCTGAAATTGAAGGGTATGAAAAGTCGGTTTTGAACATTCGAAATGCAATAAACTATATCCCTTGCCTTGGAAGTAATATTAAGCCAATGAACTTTGTTACTGACGATTTTAAAAAGGTGAACAAAAAAACTAAAGAGCAAAATGCAAACTCCTTACGTTCAAGTATTTTACTTTGTATTTTGTGTTTGGTTGCAGGTTTAGGGCTTACCTACACAGCATATATTGACTATTCCGACCAAAAAGATAAAATCGATGATATTGACCTAGAGATTGCAATGCTAGGTGATAACACCGCTGCTTATGACCAATTTATTGAGTACACATCAATGAATAATTCACTAATTTTGTTCAATGAAAACAATAGAAGTGTAAATGAAAATCTTGCTAACTTTTTTGATGAACTTGAAGAAAAAGTTCCGTCTAGCTTGCTACTTTTGTCAGCTTCTTGCGACACAACGGGAGTTGATATGAATATTACAGTTTCAACTCTTGAAGATGTAGCAGTTACCCTTGCAACTTTCAGAACTTTTGAAAGCATCGATATTATACAAATAGGAAGTGCCACAGTTTCCCAAAACGAAAGCGGTGAGGATATTGTTTCTTTCGCCCTATCTTGCCTATACCCAGAAAAAGTAGTTGAAACAGAGTCAACAATCGACCTTGACCCTGAATTTCAGCCTTAAGAAAGGAGTTTTTATATGAAAATAACAAGACATGATGTGAAATTGCTCCTTGCTTTAGGTGGAATATTAGTTTTTGTGGCATTATATTACTTTGTTTACACACCTATGATCGAGGATACCGAAGATTTATCACGAGAATATAACCTAAAAAAAGCTGAACTTTCTTTATTGCAAGATTATTATGAGGACTTGGACGAGAATAATGCAAATGCTATCCTTGCACAAGAAAATATTCAAACAATTGTTGACAGCTATCCACGATATGTGGAAGATGAGGATTTTTTACTTTATCTAATTGAATGGCAAGACAAAAATGATTTGAATTTTATAAGTTATGGTTTTGGTGACGGAGAAATTTTCGCTGAAATCCCTGTTTATCTTGAAAGAGATGTTGACGGAGTTGTTGGTCCTGTTTTAACAAATTTACAAGGCGGAAAAGTTTCAATGAATTTGTCAGGTTCATTCTCTTACACACAGCTAAAAAATGCAATAAACACAGTTAGTTTTGATGAAGACAGAACTGTAATTGATAATATTTCAATTTCCTATGCGGGAACTGGCGACCTGCTAAACAGCACTATAACTTTATCAAAATTCTACCTAAATTGGGAGGGTGCGGAGTATATTCCACCAGAATTACCTGACGTTTCCATTGGTAATGACAACTTATTTATTGATGAAAATGCAGTTAATGCAGAAACTGAAACTGCCCCAGCACAAGAAGTTGCAACCCAAACTACAGCCCAATAAAAATTTTAAAGCTAATAAAATTATAAAATGGAGGGAAATCTTTTGAGAAAACTAAATAACAAAGGGGTTTCCCTCGTTGAATTAATTATAGGTGTGGCGATTTTAGGGTTAATTATAATCCCCTTAACAAACACACTTTTATCTTCAGCGCGAACTTTATCACGAAGTAAAGAAATCGGAAGTGTAACTTTACTAGGACAAAGTTTTTCCGAAAGTATTAATGCAAATTCCATTGAAAAATTGCTATCTGACCCTAGTGCAGTCCTTAATATGGAAGCTACAATAGAAAATGAAAATTCAACTTATACTATAAATATAGATGATATTCCTATTGAAAATTCAACTTATTCAGCTAAAATTATAGTAAACAATAGTGATGAATTTACAGATACAGAAAATCAAATTTATGGCAGTTTAAATTCGAAAGAGATGATGAACTACATTCCTTTTGATATAATTGAAATAGATAGTTATATAAATTCCGCAACTAGCGGAACTGGCGGTACTACTGAAGGCACTACTGGTGGAACTACTGGCACTACAGGTGGGACTACAGGTACTACTGGTGGGACTACAGGTACTACAGGCACTCAAGATAGGAAAATTGTCATAAGAATAGTAGAAGGTACTGCTCTAAGTGTTGAAATAAGCTATTTTCTTGTGAATTCCGACGGTAGTGAGGTTGAATATAAAGAAAGGAATACTCACTTTTTTAATAAAAGATCAGTGGGACGCTATCCAAATATTTATTTCTTTTACCAACCTTATTATTCCGAGAGCGGAAAGGATATAATTGAGATTGTAAACATGTTACCTGAATACAAAACTTCTTACGGGGAAATTATTCCGCTAAATGTTTTTTTAGTTAAGCAAAGTGATGAAGAAAATGTTCCGACGCGTAATTATCAACTTAATGTAAACGTTAAACAGCAATCCGCATACGGAAATTTTGATAATTTATTCACGAGAATTTACACAAATGCTGGGGAAAAATCCTCACCAGAAGATGTTACAACTTTAAACCCAATAGTAAATCTTTTTAATAGCAATGACAATTTTGTTCAATATAACGACTTAAATGAATACGAAAATTTCGAATTTTCAAATAATTTATACCCAACTTCCCTTTACACAAGGGCGTATGATATTGATATACAAATTTATAATGACAGCGGCGATGTTGTCTACGATATTTCAACAATTAAACTAAATTAACCCTTTTGAGAGGTGGTGATTGCCATAAAAAACAACAAGAAATTAAATATTAAACAAAAACTTTCACTTTTGTCCTCAAATAAAGGTTCAAGTATTGTTATGGTAATAATCATCATGCTTTTTCTGTCAATTCTAGGTTCAATGCTACTTTTTACAACCTATACAAGTGTAGTTGTTAAAAACACCGAGCGTAATGGGGACGAAAATTTTTATCATTCAACCACAGCAATGGACATAGTTTTGCTAGGATTTCAAGGAGTTGTAAGTGACGCAATGGCAAAAACTTACTCTGACTTTTTGATTGAGTATACAGTAGACGAAACAGGCGCTCCCCCCTCTGACATTGCAACAACATTTAAAGAAAGTTTTATTGAAAACTTAACAAATGCCACAATTCAAGTGGGAGAAACTGATTTTGAAGAAATTTTTGATGTGACAGGTTTAAAAGAAATATGTATAAATGACGTTTTGGCACAACATTTAGCATATATCTATGGAACAACGGCACTTTCAGATGCAAATATTTATCTTTCTGGGCGAGAAAACTTCAATTACGATTACGATTTCAACTTAGAAATTACTGATACTTCATTTATAATAAAAAATGTAATACTCTCATATTCACCTGCTGAAAATAATTTTGTTTCATCAATTGAAACAGATATTGTGATAAATTTCCCCGATTTTGATGCTATGTTAAAAGGCGGAGATGAAAACATAAAAGACGATAATTCTTTAGCAATTGATTTATCAAAACTTGTATATTATGATAACTGGACAAAAAAGTAAACTTTTCAAAAGTAAACTTTTCAACTAAAATTTAAAGAAAGGAGTACGCTAATCTTGAAAAAAAATAACAAAGGCTTTACAATGGTGGAATTAATCATAGTTATTGCAATTATTGCGATTTTAGCGACTTCTTTAACTTTTTCCTCAAGCATTGTCTATAAAAACCAAGGGAGAGAAGCAGCGAGCAATCTTAACGCTCTTATCTCCTACTGTCAAATTTCAACTTTAAGCGGTGAGGGTGACGGTATTCATACGCCCTACTTAGCGGTTGACATTGAAGATGGCGAGTATGTGGCACTCTTGTATCTAAATGATACTGGGACTCCTACACAAAAAAAAGTTCTAGGCCCAGAAAGCCTTGATATTTTTTTTACAACAGAAAATGCCCCCTCTACAAAGAGAGATTTTGACTCTTTCAAAATTCAGTTCGATTACGAAACAGGAGCTTTAATTTCAACTTATGGTTCTACAGTACTCGGTCCCTCTTTGCTAGTAAATTATGTTAGTTTTAACAATGACTACACAATAGAAATTTATCCGGACACAGGGTATCATACAATGAGTTAATTTTCCAATTTATTTTTTTGAAAGGAGTTGAATTGGTTGGGGAAAATTATTAAGCTTATAAAAAAGAAACTTATATTTTCAAATAAAGGCTTTTCACTTACTGAATTAATTATTTCAATAGCAATTTTAGGGCTAATTTCCACAGTTATGGTTTCACTTATGACTGTTGGCGGAACAACCTTTTCAAAGGTAAACTTTCAAGTAAATATGCAGTATGACTCACAAATTGCCCTTGCGCAAATGGGGGATTATATTATTGATTGTAACAATGAAATTAGCTGGTCGGAAGGCGTTTTGACAGTGACAACCACCTTAGATGACGGAAGTGATGACAGCACTATTTTCACCCTCCACAACAATAAAATTTTTTATTCAAAGGGAGCTACTGCCGATGATTATTCAATCGTGGTGGAAAATGTTTCTTCTCTTGATATAACAATAAATAGCGAGGAAATTAACGGAGCAAAAATTGCAAATTCTATAACTATGACCTTAGTTTTAGAGGGCAATGGGGACTCCCACACAGCAACTCAAACAATTTCACTAAGAAATAAACCAATTACAAATTAAAAAACGGGTTAAATGAAAGTACAAATTTCATTTAACCCATTTTTACTAAGTTGTTGTGGCCAAGTATAAACGCCCATCTCATCATGGTCGGGTCTAAGCCACTTGCTATTATCAGTAACACGATTTTCAATTGCAGATTTTCCTGTCAACAAAGAAGCCCTCGCAGGTACACAAGCAGGGGAAGGAGTAACAGCAGTCTTATACAAAACGCCCTCTTTCGCAAGGTTATCAAGGTTAGGAGTTTTAACCCAGTCCGCCCCGTAACAGCCACAAAAGTCCGCCCTTTGTTGGTCAGTTAATATAAATAGTATATTTTTCTTCATAAAAATAATTGTTCCTTTCCGTTTATATATTATACAAATTATACTATTTAATCCGTTTAATGTAAACTTATTTTATAAACTTTGTATAAAATAATAATAACTAAAAAAACATTTTGCTAAAAAAAGAAACTATGACGAAACACAAAATAATGTTTCGCCATAGTTCTTTTTATACAAGATAAGTACTTTTAGTTCTCTAGTTTAAAATTTTCATAGCTTACCAAAAACGTGGAATGTAGCTAAATAAATTCTTGACAAAATTGTAAACTTGAGTGATCTTTTCTCTAACAGTAGGTTCAGTTTTAACTTCTTCCCATTGAGCGTAAAGTTTTACAGATTCAGTAGCTGAAGAAATTACTTCTCCGCCATCATAAACAATAGCGCTGTCAGTGTCAATTCCCCAACCTTTGAAGGTATAACCATCTCTAGTAGGAACAACAGTTGAAACTGTCATATCTGCACCGTATTCAACAGAGTGAGCTGTTAAACCAGTAGTTGTAAACTTAGCATTTGTGCCATATCCCATAAAGTAAGTAATTGTTGGATTTTGTCCCCATTGTGCGTGTAGCATTAATGAGTCAGTTAAATCTTCAATTTTCTCACCAGCAGTGTAAACAACTCCACCGAATTTTTCAGTTCCCCAACCTAGGAAAACATAACCATCTCTAGTAGGAATTACGCTTGATAAAGTGACATTCTTACCATATTTAACAGTTTGGTCAGTTAAACCTTTTTCGTCATAGAAATTGTTTGTACCAAAACCTGTACGATATGAAACAGTTGGATTTTCATTCCATTGAGCGTAAAGTTGGATTAAACCTTCTACATTTTTAATTTTTTGTCCAGCTGAGTAAACTACTCCGCCGAATTTTTCAGTTCCCCAACCAGCGAAAACATAACCATCTCTAGTAGGTTTTGTGTCAGAAATTTTAATAGTTGTTCCGCTTTCAACAGTGTGTTCTAGTAATCCTTCAATGTCATATTGAGCGTTATTTGAATAACCGATGTAATATTTAATTGTTGGGTTTTCACTCCATTGAGCGTAAAGTTTTAATGCTTGGTCGAAGTTTTTAATTTTATCACCTGGATTGTAAACAACTCCGCCATTTTTTTCAGTTCCCCAACCTTTGAAAGTATGACCTTCTAAAGTTGGAATAGTTTTAGTAACAAAAATTGTTTCTCCACTTTCAACAGCGTGTAATTCAAGTCCTTCAATACCTTCGTATCTAGTGTTTGAACCATATCCGTCGAAGTAAGTGATAGTTGGTTTAAGTTCCCAAATTGCGTATAAAGTAACGCTTTCAGCTATGTCTTCAAGTTTTGAATTAGGAGCGTAAATTACAGCATTTTCATCAGCAACAACTGCATTAGGGTCAGCACTCCAACCAATAAATTCGCTGTAAACTCTTGTAGGAATAGCTTTTGGTAATTTAACAGTAGCTAAATAATTAGCAGTAATTGGAGCAAAATCAGCATTTTGGGCATCATAATCAGCTAAATCTGAGTAGTTAGGGTTAAATGTAACAGTAACTTGTTCAGCTTCAGTCCAAACAGCGAAAATTGTTGTGTCTTTTTCAATTGTGATTTCAGTTCCAGCAGGAATTAAGTTTTCAGTGTCATTCTTTTTAGTAGCCCAGCCAAGGAAAGTATAACCTTGTCTTACAGGTTCTTCACTTGAAACAGTGAAAGTAGCATTTTCTTCTACAATAGTAGTTTCAAATGGATTAACTTCACTTTCACCAACATATTCGCCTTTAACTAGGTTATAAGAAACAACGAATAATTCATCTCTTTCAGGTTTAGGAATAACACTTGATGGAACGCTTATTTCAGCAACAGTTAAGTCAAGTGTTGGAGCTACTGCAAGAGGAGGTACAGGAATTTCTTCTTCAGGTACAACTTCTGAAACAGTACCACCGTAAACATTATCAATAATATAGTTTACATTTGTTAATACTGCATCTGGATTTTGTCCAGCAATTGTAGCTTCAGTAGCAAAGATTTGAACTTGAGCAATTCTTTGCGCATCAGCGTCAGAGCCATTGTTTGTTGACCATTGAGTAGCATTAGATTGGAAAGTGTAAGTAGCCGTGCTATTTGCATTACTTGCAAACCAATGTTGAGTAGTATTTCCGTCAGCATCAGTCATATTGATAACAAAAGGAATTTTGTATTCAGTAGGATTTGTTAATGTGAAGTTCAATGCTGTGTCAGCAGTTGAGAAATCCCAAACATAATCAGCAGGAGCATTGAAAATAATTGGATTAGTTTTTCCCCAAGTAGTGTCTAATTCTTCTGGTAAAGTTATTCTTAAAGCAGATTCTCCGTCAACAGCACCCTCAGTAGTAGTTTCATAAGTTGCACCATTTCCAGCTTCAAGGTGTTCTTTGTATTCGCCGTCTTCAAAAGAAGTTTTGATTGCATAATCTCCATTGTCGTCAACAACAGGTTCTTCAGGTTCAGTTACTGTAGGTTGAGTAATCACAGTATCTTTATGAACAACTTGCATATCATCAACAATAAATTTTGCAGTTGTAGAAGCAGTAATTAATGAATCGTTCAATGAAATTTGCATATATTGAATATAATTTTCATCAATTCCTTCAAAATCAGTTATTTCAACAGTAATAGCTTGCCCAGCTGCAACGTCGAAATAGTAGTTTTTGTCAGCAACTGTATCATTTAAAGCAATTCTAAATTGAACATCAAATTCGTTTGGATTGTGTAGAGTTGCGATTAATTTGTTGTCAGTTCCGATAGCTTTATGATTAGGAGCATACCAAGCTAAAACAGAAGAATAATTATCAGCAACAGTGTTTAATGTAGCAACATTAACTTCAAGTGCTTTGCTGTTTGTAACCACACTGTCAACAGTAGCAACAGTTACATTTCCATCATTTAAAGCAGGATTAATCCATTGATTATCCACTTCAAAAGTGTAAACTGGGAAGTTTGCAGCTACAGGGTCAGGAATAACTACTTCAGCCTCTTTTTCAATTTTAACATTATCAATGATAAATGCTAAATCAACAAATTCAGTAACATCAGGGTTAAAGTTTGCACCTGTTAAATAAGGTTCAACAATATAAATTGAAATGTTTGCAATAGCTGTTAAATCAGCAGTTCCGCCATTTGCATTGTATAAAGTTTCAGAAGAAACATCAACAGTAGCTCCAGCATCTAAATTCACTTGGAATTGAGTTAAAGCACCGCTTGTATCTTTTACATTAATATAAATAGGTAGTTTGTAAGCAGTTGGATTTGAAAGTGTCATTGTCATTGGGTAAGTTGACATATCAAAAGGTGCATCAGCTGGTGCAGTAAAGGAAAGTGTGTCCAATGTATTCCAGTTTCCAGTGTTTACAGCATTGAATTTTAGTGCATTCGAACCGTTTAATTCAGCAGTTTCAACAGAAGTTCCAGGATTAGTTGTGTATGTGTACGCAACATCAGCCATATCTTCGAAATCTTCGTATAAAGCATAACTAGGAACGTCAATTCCATTTGCATCAATTAAATTAGGAGCTAAAGCTGGCTCTACATTAATTTCTACAGTGCTAGTGTTAATGCCTTTAATGTTGTCAATGTAAACTGTTCCGCTTGTTTGGTCATTTTTAACCATATCAGCTTCACGCATTGAAACAGCGATAGAAACTACATCTCTTGTATCAAATCCCTCAGGAATAAATGCAGTTACCCAAGCAGAAGTTGGAGTGAAATCAGTCCATGAAATAGTAGTAGTACCATTTAAAGTTGTAACATAATTCCAAGAAGTAGCAGTTCTTCCCTCAGCGTCTTTAGCGATTAAGTAGATACCTCTTACAGTAGGAACTTCGGAATAAACGTCCAAAGAGAAACCATTTGTAATATCCCAACCTTGTTCATCTTCACAAGTGAAAGTAAGGATTGAGTTTTTACTTTGGAAGTTATCAGCATCATCATTTAAAGTAGTAACTTCAAATTTTAAAGCGCTATCATCGCCCATTGGATTTTCTGCCCCAGAAACAACAGTAGCAGTAGCAACGTCTTTATTTAGTGAGAAAGGTACAGTAGCAGTTTCAAAGTCAATAACTTCAAGTTCATTAGGAACATAAGGAACTACTAAATTAATATTATTTTCCCACATTTCAA
The DNA here is from genome assembly GCA_964370845.1 of uncultured Oscillospiraceae bacterium. Lineage (GTDB taxonomy): Bacteria > Bacillota > Clostridia > Oscillospirales > Ruminococcaceae > CAYJLB01. The sequence goes on along the minus strand of CAYJLB010000010.1, from coordinate 14,817 downwards.
TTGCAAGGTTAAGAGTTGACATAACTTCGTCAATTTCTTCTCTTGTAGCGTGGTTATCTTTTAGTTTAATAGCAGCATTTTCAAGTGCATTTACATAGCTGTCATAATCACGTTGAACAACCCAGTAATGACCTTCAGGAACGCCATAACCTTTAGTTGAAATATGTACATTTTCAAAGAGAGCTAAAGCTTCTACTAATCTATCAGCAATCTCTTGAGTAGAAACACCCGCTTCAGAAGCCACAGAATAGTAGCTCATTAATTTAACGTTTGTAATCATACCGCCGTCTTGCATTGTAACAGTTACAATATTTTCGCCCTCTTGGATTAATGCAGGGTTAATGTCGAAGTCTACAAAAGTTAGAATGTCACCTGATTTATTTGTAAAATCAACATTTCTTGAACCAACTCTTACGCCATTTAATTGAACAAAAATATCACCAGCAAGACCTGAATGTTCTTTACCAAAGTTTACTCTTAGAGTAGCACTTTCGATATAATCAACAGATGAAGTGAAATCTTCGTGAGTTGAATTTACATTAATTGTAAAGTCAACATCGCTTCCTGACTCAACTAATTCTTCTACTGAATAATCAGATTCTCTGTATAATTGGCTTTCAAAATCGTCAGCTTCTGATAATTTAATTTCAAAAACAGCCATTTCTTGAACTCTCATTTTAACATTATTAATGTCATCAACATAAACATTTTCATAAACAAGTTCAGCATTTTCTAAGTAGTAATGTTTTTGAGTAACACTTTCAATTACAGTTCCCTCGTCAAGAATTAAATCTAAATCAAGGTTTAATTGTGCTCTGTCAAGGTTTTGAACTGCAAGGTAAACAGTGTCGCCGTATCTAGTAGCTCTTGTGAAAACTCTATCTTCAGTCAATTCGTCGGCAGTAACGTCATCAGATGGAATGTAAGTTCCTCTAAAGTCTTTCCACATATCAACATAAGCTTCAAGATAAGTCATTTCAACAGCAGCAGTAGGGTTTTTCGGGTCAGCGTAAACATATAAGTTGTTATTTCTTCCAGTAGCCCAGCTTGCAATTGGATATAAATAAGGAACATACATATCAATTACTTCAGGGTATTCCATAAATCTTAAGAAATAACCATTAAAAGCAGTTAAACTTTCAAAATAGTCTAAATCTGAATGTAAACCGTTGTAAGAACCAGCTTCGGTAATCATAATAGGTTTAACGTTGTCAGTATTTTCCATATGACCAACTAATAAGTCCATAACAGGTTCAAAACGTCCAGCTAAGAAACCATCAGGGTTTGTTGAACCGTCATTAATGTAAATACCTGAATTTTCATAGAAGTGGTGTGAGTACCAGTCTAAATGATCTTTAGTAGCGTCCATAAATTCAAGTTGGTATCTTGCTTCATCAAAGTTACCTTGTTCTAAGTACATAAATGCACTTGAAGGTCCACCAACTAAAACGTCTGGGTTATAAGCTCGTACTTCATCAGCAACTAAGTTATGGAATTCAGCTAGATAATCCCACGCTTGGTCAGTAGTAACGTCAGCTTGGTTAAAAAAGTCCCATTCACCAGAAATTGTGGACTCATTTTTAACTTCGATGTATTCAGGGCCATATTCGCCCATTCTATCGCTCATAGCTTTTACAACTTGTCCAGCTGTATCAGCAGCTTCTTCAAAATAATCGTATCCAGGGGAAGCAGTTTGAAGTTGCATTGCGCCATTGTCGCCCCATTGCCAAGATGGCCAACCGTCTAAAGTAATGATATAATCATTTTGAATTGACGGGAACAATGTATTCATTTTATTATACATATCTTCATTTTCAGCGTATAATTCATACATTGTAGTTGGGTCGGAGTAACCAGGATTGTTTGCATCTTCAACTAAACCACTGCTATCAACAGCTGCTCTAATATGGAATGCACCACGTCCAGGTTCAAATCCCCAATCGTCATAAGATTGGAAGAAAATATCATCATCAGTAATAGGTCCGCTAATGTTTTCGAACATTTGAACTGGCCCCGAGTTAACGTGAGTTCTCTTATAAACGTCTTCTTCCATTTTATTAACACCGTCAAGGCTTAAATCTCTTGTAGTGTCAACATTAATAGTAACATCTTCAGCATCTAAATCTGAACCAAGAACACCATAAGCAGATGTATCAAATTCAGTAGCCATACCATTTTCTTCCAAAATAGCAACAAAATGGATAGTTCCAGTACCTTCAAATTTTAATTGATAACCAGAATAATCAAAATCACCATTTTCGTCCATATATTGTGGGAATTTTTCAGGTGCACCAAGTGATGATTCAGCAAGTTCAATAGTTTTACCATAAGAAGTTCTCAAATCAGTATAACCAGTTTTTTCAAATTCATTAGCCCAGCTAATACCGTGGTTAGAAGCGTGAAATTCAGTTCCGTCTTTATCCACAAGAGTAACAGTCATATCAGCACCCGTTGAATATTCACCAGTGTATCTAATATCACCAAAAAGACGCATAATCTCAGCAATGTTCTCTGGAATATCGATGTAAGCCACTCCATTTACTTCAAGTGGTGTTTCAGGGTCAAAGAAGTTTATTCTTTTTATAGTTCTTTCCCCATTAATTTTAACTGCGTAAGTAGTAGGGCTAATTTCTCTATCTTGGAATAACGCCTCATAATAAGCCACAGTTTCGTCAATAGTTTCAAAAGATTTCCCGTCCTCAACTACATAAGCTGGCAAGCTTGAGCTAGCAGCATTCGCCACAGCAGTAAAAGGAGATTGACTTGTAACTACCGCAGAAAACGCGATTGCACCCGCCAATAAAATTGACGAAGCTTTTTTTACAATTTCAATTTTTGTTTTTGTTCTAATTTTCATTTTAACTTTTCCCTCCATATGATTAATTTATATATAATTAACTATTTTATTGTACCAAATGTATACAAACAATTCAATTAGCAAAAAATACAAGGTTTAAGAACTTTTTTGTATACAATGAACAAAGTTTTTAGGTTTTATTGAATATGTATACTTAACTATTAGCGTAATAAATTATACAAAATGCACTAATAGTTTGCAATGTTTCACGAAACGGAGTAAATATAACAATATAAAAAATAGAGAACCGAAACCTTTCTTCCTTATTATAGCAACTTAAGTTACTATATATATAGGGATAATGTATTTAGTTACACGATATAATTATAAAATAACTAATTCTTACAATGATTTTTTGTACAATTTGCCAAAATTGAAAAAAACTTTAAAAATATCCAAAAATAGGCACATATGTAACTCATATGTAACTTTTTCATGTTATAATAAACTCAAGAAAGTAAGAAAAAATAAATAATAACATGATTAAAAGAAAGAGGTTTTCATTATGAAAAATTTATCAAAAAACAAATTAGTTGCTATCTCCCTAGTTTCAATCCTTGCAGTATCTGCAATGCCTTTTACAGCTTTTGCTGAAAGTTCACCAAAAAATATAGTAGATATTACTTATGACGGAACTACTTTTGATTATGTAAAAACTTTTGACAATGAAGTTTATAGATTTGACAAAATTAAAGATGTTAAAGATTTTGTAAGAACACAAACTGGATATACTGGAGGATTTGACGTTAAATATAGATTAGAAGGCGAACAATATACTAATGATCTGCCAGCTATTAAAAATGCAAGAACAAAAACTTATGACATCAAATTAATCCCAACTGACCCTGCAGAAAATGATGTATATATTGTAAGAGGCGTTGATTTAATTGTTGAACCATTAGATCTTACTGCTGAAGCTGAAAAAGCTATAATCAAATATTCAGGTGAACCTGAAACTGACTTCACAGGTCTTGCACTTACAGAATTAACACCTGTTGACGCTGTTGCTGATGTAAATAATTACGCAACAAGCCAAGAGCTTTTCGATGAAATTAACAATGCTGTTACAGGTCTTACTTTTACAAATACTAATAATATTACAGATATTAACGTTAAAGGCGGCGATTTTGATGCTGACACAATTATTCGTCACACAGATGCCTTAACTCCATCACAATCTACAATTGAAATTTTAGGCGGTAAAAATAACTATGTTAATGTAATAGTTAACGTTAGCAATGCTGACCTAAAAATTAATACTTTCGCTGAAATTACTCTTGCTGACGGATTTGGAACTGAAATTCTTCAAAATGGAGCTTATAAAGAAAATACTACTTTTGACTTCGATTTATCAGTAAACCCATTTGATAACGGAAGAACTTTACTTGGTTGGGAAGATGCTAACGGAAATCCATATTCACTTGATATGACTACTTTAGGACGTAAACCTGACGTTACACAAGAAAACCCTAACTACGAATCATTAGTTTTAACAGCAGTTTGGGAAGCACTTCCAGTACAAGTTCAACATTACTCAGTAACTGTAAACTACCTATATGACAATAATGGCACAATGGAAAATGTAGCTGACTCCATCACAGCTTATGAAGGTCCAGCTGGTGCATACGATATTTCTTCACACATTGACAACCAATATGACGGATTTACTTTCAGCCATGTAGACAACAATGCAAGTGTAAACGTTACTGACAGCAATGTTGTTGTAAATGTTTATTATACTTTAAATCAAATTGAAACTTTTACTGATATCACTGATGAGCAAGTACCACTAGTAGCTCCACTTGATGAAGTTATCGTTGACGAAGAAGTGCCTCTAGTAGCTCCACTTGAAGAAGTTATCGTTGATGAAGAAGTTCCTCTAGCACCATCTGAAGACTTAACTATTCAAGACGAAGAAGTTCCTCTAGCAGTTCCAACTACAAATGATAAAGGTTTAGACTTAATGGTTCCAACAATGGCAATCACAATGCTTGCTGGTGTTGCTGCATTCTTCTCACGCAAGAAAAAAGACGTTAAATAATTTTAATAATTTAATTATTTATGATTTTTGATAAATTTTAATCAACAAAAACAGGGATAAAACTCATTATATGTGAGCTTTATCCCTGTTTATTTATTTTCAGTGCATAAAGGCGACCGTAAAAATTATCTCTATTAGGACTTTTGTTATCGCTTTTTCTTTTGTTAAATCCTAAACGGCAAGAGCAGAGCCCTTGCCCTACAATTGTAATATACGGACAACCACAGGTCGCCCCTACAGCTTGTGTAATTTATACATTTGCTATCTTTAGTAAATGCACTTTGTAGGATTTTACGTCTTTTTCACAGCAGTTTTAAGGTGAAAAAGTTTCGCCCGCTTGGCGAAAAGCTAAAATCCGGAGAATATGAAAAATCTTTGATTTTTTATATTCTTTGCCTTCGTGGGCAGAAATTATCCTATTTCGCAACGTAAAAACGCGGGCATAACAGCGGGGTTGCCCAGCCAGTTAATTTGTTAAACCGTACTTTTTCACGTCAGGCAAACTATGATTATTATTCTCAATTGAAAAATTACTGTTTCCGCCAAGGTCCAATATATCTTGTCGTCCGCAAGCCTCAAAAGAAGCATTTCCCACAATAGTACAATCTTTATTATTCTTCAATGTATAATTATAGTAAGGTGTAGCTTTAGTAAGATTATATTCTTTTCTATTAAACCAACCCCAAAGGCTGTTCCCTGTCACACTTACGCCAAGGCAATCCTCTAAATAAATATGAACAGAAAGCTCATCTTCGTGGTCAATACCGCTACTTCTGATAACATTTCCGCAAATAGTACCACTTGTACAACCTTTTAAGTAAATTCCTGCACCAAAATTATGGTCGATACTATTTCCAGTGAATTGCATTGTGTTAGCACCAGTAAGGTCAATGCCAGCACCTCTGTTCCATTCAATCCTGTTTGCAGTAACCATAACCGTTGCCATACCCATAAATTTATCAGGGTCATCTCCGCCAGCAAAAAGTCCAGCGCCTTTATTTGCAGTAAGCTGATTATCAATTATCCAACCGTCATAACCGCTTGTACAGTCAATTCCGTGGATAGCATTTTCCATAATCAAGTTTCTTCTAATGGAGAAAACCCAAGCCTTATCCAAACGAATTCCGCTTCCAGTAAAATTCTCAATTCTACAATCTTCAATACAAATATGTAGTTCAATTCCAATGTTATGAGTATAAATCCCGTGCATTCCCTCACCTTGATGTGCTCCGTCAAGGGTTAAACCGATAATTCTAGTTCCGCATTTTGCTTCGAGGTCAAATAAAGCCCTAGCATTCCCGCTATTTGCACGAATAATAGTTCTCCCTTGATAACCAGAATCAAGGCTGTTCCCCTCACTATCCGTCCTTGAACCGATATAACTCCAAGCAGAATCACCTTTTAAAGTGATATGGCTAGGAAGTTCGATAGGGTCGCACATATAAATTCCTGGTGGAAAATATACAACTCCTGTTTCATCAACCGCATCTTGAATAGCTGCTAAAATCGCCTTTGTGTCATTAGTTTTTCCATCTCCTAAAGCTCCGAATTTTTTTACATTTGAATACATAATAATACCGCCTTCATAGTTTTATTTTAAATATTAACAACTACATAATAATCATGGAATCCCCAAAACTGAAAAATCTATATTTTTCTTTAACAGCAGTTTCATAAGCTTTCATTGTTTCCTCATAACCTAAAAATGCTGAAATTAACATAATTAAAGTGCTTTCTGGTAGGTGGAAATTTGTGATAATCCCATCAATAACTTTGAATTTATAAGAAGGATAAATGAAAATATCAGTATAACCCTCTTTTTCCTCAATAATCCCATTGTTAAAGGTTGCAACACTCTCCAAAGTGCGACAAGAAGTAGTTCCAACAGCGATAACTCGACCACCACTCGCCTTTGTATCATTGATTAACTGGGCAGTTTCTTTAGGTAAAAAATAATGTTCGGAATGCATTTTGTGGTTTAAAACATCTTCTTCTTTAACAGGGCGAAAAGTTCCAAGTCCAACGTGCAAAGTGACATAACCAATATTTATCCCCATATTTTTAAGCTCATCAAGCATATCTTTAGTAAAATGCAGTCCAGCAGTGGGTGCAGCAGAAGACCCAGCCTCTTTAGAATAAACCGTTTGATAACGTTCTTTATCGGACAATTTTTCCGTTATATAAGGAGGAAGTGGCATTTGCCCAATTTCTTCAAGAACGGTGAAAAAATTATCCTTTCCGCAATCAAATTGGACAATGCGATTTCCGCCCTCTAAAATGTCGGTAACAGTAGCTTTAAGCTTTCCATTTCCAAAAAGGAAAGAACGTCCAACTTTAGCATTTTTTCCAGGGCGACAAATAATCTCCCAAGACATATTCCCCTTTTGTTCAAGGAGCAAAAACTCAATTGGTGAGCCAGTCCCCTCTTTCTCGCCATAAAGTCGTGCAGGCAAAACCCTTGAATCGTTTAAAATTAAAGTGTCACCTTTTTTTAAGTTCTTGCATAAATTATAGAAGTAACTATGTGAAATTTCCCCGTTTTCTCTATTAATTTGCATTAAACGTGAATGATTTCGAGGTTCAATTGGAGTTTGTGCAATTAGTTCCTCAGGTAAGTTGTAAAAAAAATCAGATTTTTTCATAAAAGATATTTTGTCCTTTCTCTATTAAAACAAAAACGTTTTTGTTCTTGACATTTTTAATTAAAAATGTTATTATATTGGTATTAACAAAAGGTAGAGGTGCAATTTCAATTAGTAGCTTTAATTCGGACTCCCAAAGTTGTAGGTTAAAGTAAAAGGTGCAGTTGCCGAAGTTTTAGACCGTTTTTGGGGAGGTTTATTACTGGTTGTATATCAAAAAGGTGTACAATTGTCATCATTATTATGGTGGAGAGCTATCGACGGGTTTTGTCTTATATTTTAATGCAAGGAAAAACTTTTGTCAATATCTTTATTATAGTATATGATGAGCCGGTTTGCAACCGGTTTTTTGTTTATATAAAAATAATTTATATGTAAAATGTGAAAGGATTGATTTGAAAATGAAAAAATATAATGTAGGTATTATCGGTGCAACAGGAATGGTAGGGCAAAGATTTGCTCTTTTACTTGAAAATCACCCTTGGTTTGATGTAAAAGTATTGGCAGCGTCCCCTCGTTCTGCTGGAAAAACTTTGAAAGAAGCAATTGGCGATAGATGGGCTATGGGCGAAGAAATGCCAAAAGATATGGCTGATATGATTGTAATGGACGCAACTGCTGACATTGAAAAAATTGCATCACAAGTTGACTTTGTTTTCTGTGCAGTTGATATGCCAAAAGATGAAATTAAAAAGCTTGAAGAGGCTTATGCAAAACACGAATGCCCAGTAGTTTCAAATAATTCAGCTCATAGAGGAACTGTTGACGTTCCAATGGTAGTGCCTGAAATCAACCCTGAACACATTGAAATTATCAAGGCGCAAAGAGAAAGACTTGGAACTAAAAGAGGATTTATTGCAGTAAAATCTAACTGCTCAATCCAAAGTTATGTACCAGCATTGCACCCACTTAAAAAATACGGAATTAAGAATGTTTTAGCTTGTACTTATCAAGCAATTTCAGGTGCTGGAAAAACATTTGAAACATGGCCTGAAATGGTTGACAACCTAATTCCATTTATCGGCGGTGAGGAAGAAAAATCTGAACTTGAGCCATTAAAAGTTTGGGGAGAAATCAAAGGCAATGAAATTGTAGCAGCAACAACTCCTTCAATTACAACTCAATGCTTAAGAGTTCCTGTGTTAGACGGACACACAGCGGCAGTTTTCGTTTCTTTTGACAAAAAACCAACTAAAGAAGAAATTTTATCAGCGTGGAAAGAATTTTCAGGAGTGCCTCAAGAACTAGAATTACCACTTGCACCAAAACAATTCTTGAACTATTTTGAAGAAGATAACCGCCCACAAGCAAGACTTGACAGAGATTTAGAAAAAGGAATGGCAGTTTCAATCGGTAGACTTCGTGAGGACAGCCAATATGATTATAAATTTGTATGCTTATCCCACAACACACTAAGAGGTGCAGCTGGTGGAGCTGTTTTAATGGCTGAATTATTGGCAGCAAAAGGATATATGGACTAACGGAGTAACTCCGCTGTTATGCAAAATCAATCGTAGGGGAGGGGCTCTGCTCCTCCCGAATTGTTCGTTTGTTACCCATTGGCGAAATATGTGAAATGCAAATAAATGAAATTAAAAATCGATATAAAATAACAATTGATAAATTTGTAATTATGCCAAATCATATTCATATGATAATTACAAAAATAAATAAAAATGTTTGTGTAGAACGGGAGGAGCAGAGCCCCTCCCCTACAATATCTGACATTATTTGCACATTCAAATCATTAACAACAAAATTATCAAACAAACGGGATAATGTTGTAGGGCGTAAAATCTGGCAACGTTCCTACCACGACCACATAATCAGAAATGAAAAAGAATACTTGAAAATATGGGAATACATTGATACAAACCCATTAAAATGGGAGGAAGATTGTTACCACGATAATTTTCAGAAAGGACTTAGTCATTAATATGCCTAAATCAGATATTATAACAATGGCAATTACCTTTTCACTGGGAACAATCTGCCTTGTTATCAGTATTTTTCAATTTATGGAAAAAGGATTTTTATTTAACAATGCATATATCCTTGCATCAAAATCCCAGCGAGAGAGAATGGATAAAAAGCCTCATTATCGGCAGTCCGCCATTGCATTTTTAGGACTTTCATTAATTTTCATCACAATAGGATTATCATTTATAATAAAAGAGGCATTTGCCCTAACCTATGCTTTTACCACATTTACAGTCATTTACGCAGTGGTTTCAAGCAGTGTAATAAACAAAAAATAAACCAAAACTATGACTTTTTTATAATTGTCATAGAAAATATAGAAAGGAAGGAACATTTATTATGAACAAACCAATTTTTACAGGTGCAAGTGTTGCCATAGTAACGCCAATGCACGAGGACGGAAGTATAAATTATAATAAATTAGGCGAACTAATTGAATTTAACATAGAAAATGGAACAAAAGCAATAATAATTTGTGGTACAACGGGTGAAAGTTCCACTATGACCGACTACGAGCATACCGAGTGTATCCGATTTACTGTGGAAAAAGTTGCAAAAAGAGTGCCTGTTATTGCGGGTACAGGAAGTAATGATACAGATTATGCTAAAAACTTATCAATTGAAGCGGAAAAAATGGGCGCAGATGCAGTTTTAGTTGTAACTCCATACTATAATAAAACTTCTCAAGCGGGCTTAGTAGCTCACTTTACAGCAATTGCAGATGCTATAAATATTCCAATGATGCTTTATAATATTCCAGGGAGAACGGGTGTGAACATTGAAATTGACACATTTGTAACTTTGTCTAAACACAAAAATATCACTTGCGTAAAAGAAGCTGGTGGAAATATAAGTTACTTCCAAAAAATAATTTATGCATGTGGCGATGACTTGCACGTTTACAGCGGTGACGACGGAATGATTGTCCCAGCAATGGCGATTGGCGCAATGGGCGTAGTTTCTGTTATGTCAAATATTATTCCAAAAGAAACAGCTGAAATATGTCAACTATGTATTGACAACAATTTTAAAGAAGCTGGAAAAAAACAAATCGAAGCATTACCATTAATTGAAAGTTTATTTAGCGACGTAAATCCAATTCCAGTTAAAGAAGCTTTAAATTTAATGGGAAAAGAAGCAGGTCCAGTGCGATTACCTTTAGTTCCAATGGGGGAAAATACTAAGGCAAAACTAATTGCTGAAATGAAAAAGTTTAATCTAGTGTAATTTTTCATAAATCTGAAAGGAATGAACAAAATGACTAAAATAGCTATTTGCGGTGCAAATGGAAAAATGGGACGCGTAATTGCAAATATTATTGCAAACCGTGATGATTGCGAAGTTTGTGGAGGAATTGACGTTGTGACGGAAAAATATTCCGACTTTACAATAGTTTCTTCCCCAACAGAATTGCCTTGTAAACCTGATGTAATAATAGATTTTTCCCACCCTTCTGTTTTAGATGGACTGCTTTCCTATGCGCTTACAAATAATGTGGCTGTTGTTTTTGCTACAACAGGTTATTCTAATGAACAAATTGCAAAAATTAAATCCGCTGGGGAACAAATTCCTGTATTTTTCACCTTTAATATGTCCCTTGGAATTAATTTGCTTGTTGAACTTGCGAAAAAAGCTACCGCTGTTTTAGGGGAACAATTCGATATTGAAATTGTAGAAAAACATCATAATCAAAAAATTGACGCACCAAGCGGAACAGCTATAATGCTTGCAGAAGCAATTAATGAAGCTGGTGAGTACAAATATGTTTATGACCGCCATTCTATGCGTAAAAAGAGAGATAAAAAGGAAATTGGTATCCACGCAGTTCGTGGCGGAACAATTGTTGGAGAACACGAAGTAATTTTCGCTGGACGTGACGAAACTATAACACTTTCTCATCAAGCCACTTCTAAGGAAGTTTTTGCAGTTGGGTCAGTGAATGCAGCAATTTTCATAAAAGATAAAATGGCTGGAGTTTATGCAATGTCCGACTTACTTACTAATTAAAAAGAGGTTTGAATGAGCTATATTACTTATGATTATATAAAAAACAGCCCAGAAGTGCGAGCTTATATTGAGCTTGCTGACAAAACTTTGACGGAAATGGGTTTTACAGAACACTCTTATCCCCACGTTACAAAAGTTGCGGAAACAGCTGGGGAAATTTTGACTAAACTTAATTTTGATGAAAGAACAATTGAACTTGCTAAAATAGCGGGATTTTTGCACGATATAGGAAATGTAATAAACCGTACCGACCACGCAATAAGCGGTGCAAACATGGCATTTGTATTGTTAAATAAGCTTAATGTGCCAGCTGATGAGATTGGGAAAATAGTGACTTGTATCGGACATCACGATGATAAAACTGCTTTTCCTGTAAGTCCTATTTCAGCGGCAGTGATTATAGCTGACAAAACTGATGTGAGGAGAACGAGGGTAAGAACTGATTGTCATATTGGCGAAGATATTCATGATAGAGTAAATTATGCTGCAAAAAGTTCCTCAGTAATTATTGATAGCGAGGGAAAATCCATAGCAATGCAACTTGAAATTGACACAGAAGTTTCCGCTGTAATGGAATATTTTGAAATTTTCCTTGATAGAATGTTACTTTGCAAGAAAGCAGCAAAATATTTAGGTGTAGAATTCAAAGTTATAATAAATGACCTAAAAATCCTCTAAGCGGGGAAGCCCCCGCTGGCAGACACGCTAAAATTTGATAAATGAGCGAGATAGCTCACGCGATTTTTCAAGAGTATGTTTTGGTCGGATTTTGCTCTGCTCTTGCCGTATATTACACAAGATAAAGTTTAGGTCAAGCCTTTTTAAAGGCTTGCGGATTCCAAAGGCAGAGCCTTGGTCGCTTCCGCAGAAGCGAAACTCTCTAAGTAAAAGAGAGAAGTCGAAAATAGCAAGCGAACAAAAATAATAATCTAAGCCGTCGCAAAAAATCACGAAAGAAGCAAAGAATAGCGAATAAAAAACACTATAAAAAGTAATAGTAGAGATAATTTTTTGCGACGAAAATAGTAGTAAAAATAAAAACTATCTTGTTTTTATTTTTACGGTCATCTTTATGTACTGAAAATAAAGCGAACAAAAACCTAAACCCAGCAGAAAACCACAATAATAAAATACTTTATAAAGCATAGGGGCGGATATTGAATTCGCCCCTATAATTGTTTGTTATTTTCTTAGCAATTAATTAATTTTACTATTGTTTTATAAATTTAAATATGTTATAATTAAATTTGATTGATAGAAATATAATTTAATATAAAATATAAAAAATGGAGTTGATTATAATGTGCGGAATAGTTGGATATACTGGACGTATGAAAGTTAAAAAAATATTAATCTCCGGTCTTGAAAGATTGGAGTATAGAGGTTATGACTCAGCGGGAATTTCTGTCTTTGAAGAAAATAACCTTAACACTTACAAAACTATGGGAAGAATTGAAAACCTAAAATCAGTTACTGACCAAAAAGCTGAGGAAGCTACTTGCGGAATAGGACATACTCGTTGGGCAACTCACGGAATTCCTTCCGACGTTAATGCTCACCCTCACTCGACTGAAAAATTATCCCTTGTACACAACGGAATTATTGAAAATTACCTTGAAATAAAAGAATTTTTACTTGATAAAGGTTATACTTTTATCTCTCAAACTGACACCGAAATTGCGACAAAATTGTTTGATTATTACTATGACGGAGATGCAATTTCTGCTATTAAAAACGCTACTGATAAACTTGAGGGAGCGTATGCCTTTGCTATTATGTTTAAGGATAAAGTTGGGGAAATTTTCGCCCTTAGAAAAGAAAGTCCACTTGTTGTAACCAAATCAGATGACGGATTATTCCTTGCTTCTGATATGCCAGCAGTTCTTGAATATACAAACAAATTTTTCACAATTGAGCAAGGTGAAATCGCTCACCTAACTCCTCTTGGGGAAAAATTCTTTACTTTAGATGGCGAGGAAATTTTTAAGGAAATCAACATTTCTCACCTAACTTTTGAAGCTGCGGAAAAAGATGGTTACCCACATTTTATGTTAAAAGAAATTTATGACCAACCTACAGCCCTTGAGAGAACAGTTTTCCCTAGAATTTCAATGGAAAATTTACCTGACTTTAGAACGGATTTAATTGAAGATGACTTCTTTGATAAATTCGACCATATTTATGTTGTAGCTTGCGGAACAGCTTTTTATGCTGGTGATTTAGGTGGGCAAATTATGCGTAAAATGGCAAAAGTTAACGTTACTTCTGTTATCGCATCGGAATTCAGATACAATCCGCCTATTTTTAATGATAGAGATTTAGTTGTTGTCCTTTCACAATCGGGTGAAACTGCGGACACACTTGCAGCTTTAAAGCTTGCTAAAGAAAATAACGTTGCGAATTTAGCAATGGTTAACGTTAAAGGTTCAGCAATTGCCCTTGAAGCTGACAACGTTATGTACACTCACGCAGGGCCTGAAATAGCTGTTGCAAGTACAAAAGCTTTCACTGTACAAGTGGGATTATTTTTCCTTGTTGCAATAAAAACTGCCCTTACACGAAATGTAATTAATCGTGAGGAAGCTATCAAGCTAACTAACCAATTAATCGAAACAATAAACGAATTTGAGAGCATTTTTGTTTTAGATGACAAATGCCTTGAATGCTCAAAAGGCTTTGTGAACGCACATAGTATGTTTTATATTGGACGTGGTTTGGACTCAAGCCTATCCCTTGAAGGTGCGTTAAAGCTTAAAGAAATTTCTTATATCCACAGTGAAGCTTATGCCGCTGGGGAACTTAAACACGGTACAATTTCACTTATTACAGAGGAAACTCCAGTAATCGCCCTTGTAACTGACGCAAGGCTTGCTCCAAAAACTATTTCAAATATGAAAGAAGTTAAAGCAAGGGGCGGAAAAATCACTGCAATCGTTTTAGATAGCATTGAAATCCCTGAAGATGCTTATGATGACAGAATTATCATAAACAGCAAATATCCAGAGTTTTCAGCTTTACAAGCAACTGTTCCGCTACAATTATTAGCATATCACACCTCAGTTTTAAAGGGTTGTGACGTAGATAAGCCAAGAAATCTAGCAAAATCAGTAACAGTCGAATAAGCGGGCAACGTGACGTTGCATCCATGCCCGCACTATACAAAGTAAAAAAGGATAATTTTGTTTCTGCGAGGTCGGATTTTGTAAAGGCGAACAAAAGTATAAATTACACAAGATAAAGGTTTTGATTAAACTTTTCCTCAAAAAGTTTACGGGTTCTTAGGGCAGAGC
>CAYJLB010000009.1:18528-59369 GCA_964370845.1 uncultured Oscillospiraceae bacterium | reverse complement strand
ACCTACCTCTCAATTAAAATAAAAAGGAAATACGCACTTTTATATTATAACATTTTACAGTGTTTTAGTCAATAGACAAATATTAAACTTGCACAAAAAATAAAAATATGATATTATAAAGAAAAGGAAAAAATTTGTGTAAGGAATTGATGTTTTTATGCATAATGTTTTAATTGTTGATGATCTAAATAGTTCCCAAAATTTTATGGAATTTGCAATTTTTCGTGGAAGCGATAGGTTTAATTTGGTTGGAAAGTTAAAAGATGCTGACGATTTGCAACTTTTTTTATCTCAAACTAAAGAAAAAATTGACTTAATTCTCCTTGATATACATACAAATGGCAAGGAAAACGGGCTTAATACTGCGAAAAAAGTTAGACATTCCTACCCTAATATAAAAATAATTATTTTAACCTTTTCTTTACAACAAAATCATATTGAAACTGCAAAAAAAATAGGGTGTGAAGGTTTTTGGTACAAGGATTATTCCGAGGGTGACTTGCTTTTTTTAATGGATAAAATTATTGCTGGCGAGAAAATTTACCCCCAAAACACTCCAGTTATCACAATTGGACGGGCGAAAAGCACCGACTTCACAAAGCAAGAATTACGGGTTTTAAAGTGCAAGGTTAATGGCTTTTCTAATGTCGAAATTTGTGAAGAACTTGGAATAAAACCGCCAACTTTGGACACTCATATACGAAATTTAAAATACAAAACTGGCTATGAAAATATGTTGCAATTAGTTTCTGACGTTTCTTCAAAGCAGTTTATTATCGCTGATAGTTCTTTTGATTTTGACGAGTAATCAGCTCAAATTCTTAAAAATAAATATTTTTTCTCATAGTTTTACTTGATGTGCAAAAAATTTCTTTATGCTAAAATAAATTTATAAGCATTTGTTTATTTGAAATAAGGGGATTTTTATGATTATTTGTCAAAATTGTGGGGAAAAAGTTGATAATTCAATAAAAAATTGTTCTAATTGTGGAACTGAAATTTCTGAATTATTGGAAACTGAATATAATTTGCTTAAAACAATGTCGGAAGAAGAAAAACTCTCTTTTAGTAATAAAGTGAGTTCTCCCAAAAAAGGAAAAAATCTGTTTTTTATCCTTTTGCTTTTGGGAAGTATTGTCCTTGGTGGCTTGATTTATGCTTTATTGATGTTGAATTTATTATAGCAAAGAGGGTGTGACTAAGCAAAAAACTCTATTTATTAAATGTAAAAAAGTTATGACGATTTATTTTCGTCATAACTTTTTTATTTTATTTCAAATTTTTTGAAAAATTATCTTTTAATGAAACAGTTTTGTTAAATCTTCCATCGTTATCTTTGATGAAGTATCCCATTCTCACAAACTGCATTCTTGTCCCCGCTGGGTCATCTTTTGTTGCAGCTTCAAGTTTTGCATTTTCAAAAACTTTAAGTGAATTTTCATTGAAATAATCAAGATAATTTGCATCTTCAGGAACGTCCGCAACGTTCTCAATATTAAACAAATAATCGTACTCATAAACCTTTGCGTCAAGGCAATTTTCAGCACAAACCCAATGAATTGTACCCTTAATTTTTCTCCCGTCAGCAGGCATTTTGTTGCTTGTTTCAAGGTCAGCGGTACAAATTAATTCAAGCAAATTCCCCTCATCGTCCTTAACCATTTCGTCAAGTTTAATGATATATGAACCCATTAAACGCACTTCATTATCAACTTTTAAACGTTGATACTTTGGTGGTGGAACTTCCGCAAAATCCGCTCTATCAATATAAATTTCTCTTGAAAAAGCAACTTCACGAGTTCCCGCTTCTGGGTTTTGAGGGTTGTTTGGCAAAGCGAAAGTTTCAGTTTTTCCCTCGGGATAATTTTTTATTGTAACTTTAATAGGATCTAAAACTGCAACTCTACGAACAGCAGTTTCGTTCAATTCCTCACGAATACAATGCTCCAAAAGGCGAATATCCACAACGGAAACAGCCTTAGAAATTCCCGCTCTATCCACAAATTCAAGGATAGATTCCGGAGTGTAACCACGTCTTCTAAGTCCGCCTAAAGTCGGCATTCTAGGGTCGTGCCACCCTTCTACTCTACCCGTTTCAACAAGCTCACGAAGGTAACGTTTACTCATTACAGTGTGGGTCATATTTAGCCTTGCAAACTCGTATTGATGCGGTCTACAAGGAAGATTACAGTTGTCAGCAACCCAGTCATAAAGCGGTCTATGGTTCAAAAATTCCATTGAACAAAGGGAATGAGTTACCCCCTCAACAGCGTCTTGGATAGTGTGCGCAAAGTCGTACATTGGATAAATGCACCACTTATCCCCTTGACGGTGGTGATGAGCGTAAACAATTCGGTAAATTACAGGGTCACGCATATTCATATTTGAAGAAGTCATATCGATTTTCGCACGCAAAGTCTTGCTTCCCTCAGGGAATTCCCCATTTTTCATTCTTTCAAATAGGTCAAGATTTTCCTCTACTGAACGATTTTTATAAGGACTTTCTTTTCCAGCAGCGGTTAAAGTTCCTCTATACTCACGCATTTCCTCTTGATTAAGGTCGCAAACAAAGGCTTTTCCCTCTTTAATTAAATCTACTGCTAGGTTGTAACAAGTGTCGAAATAATCAGAACCGTAGAAAATTCCTCCGCTTGGTTTTTCACCAACAAGCCACTCCAAATCCTGTTCAATAGCACGAACGTACTCGTCGTCCTCTTTAACAGGGTTTGTATCGTCATAACGCAGGTTAAATTTCCCGTTATATTTTTTTGCAATGCTCCAATTTATATAGATTGCCTTAGCGGAGCCGATGTGCAAATATCCGTTTGGTTCGGGGGGAAAACGTGTGTGAATGCTAGTTTCTGCCCCACTCGCAAGGTCAGCATCAACAATATCGTGTAAAAAATTTGACTTAATTTCCATTGTAAAAATAGTCCTTTCTTGCTAGAAAAATTTATGTAGTAAAATATTTATCTATTAGTTTTTTTATTTAAAGCTGTCTTCAAAATTGTATTCGGCAAGCATTTTTTCTACTTTATCGGAAATTTCTCGATAAGCAACTTTGTATCTGCAATCCCCCGAAACCTCAATTTCACAGCAATATTCCGCGGACAAGCACCTATTCATCATATAAACTCCGTCCACAGCTTCCATGACATCTTTTAAAGTAATTTCTACAGGAGGGCGAGCAAGCTCATAACCTCCATAAGTTCCCTTAAAAGACTTAACTATTCCGTGTGCTACTAATTTTCTCATTATTTTAAGGCAAAATCTCAAAGTAACAGAAGTGCTTTCAGATATGGATTTTGCATCAAGCCTTTTGTTAGATTTCGACAAAAAATCAACAATTCTTATTGCATAATCACATTCAAGGGTAATATGTCGCATAAAAAATTACCATTCCTTTCCTGTAATTTTAATATTAAATTTAAAATTTAGTTTTTAATCAAGATAATCTTTGACTTTGTTACTTCTATTAGGGTGACGTAACTTTCTCAAAGCCTTAGCTTCGATTTGTCTAATTCTCTCACGAGTTACTTTGAACTGTCTTCCAACTTCTTCAAGAGTGCGTGAACGTCCGTCTTCAAGTCCAAAACGAAGTCTTAAAACCTTTTCTTCACGTTCTGTTAAAGTTCCAAGAACTTGATTAATTTGCTCTTTTAACAAAATTAATGATGCAGCTTCAGCAGGTGCAGGTGCGTCTTCATCAGGGATAAAGTCGCCTAAATGGCTGTCTTCTTCCTCACCAATAGGTGTTTCAAGGGAAACAGGGTCTTGTGCAATTCGCATAATTTCCCTTACTTTTTCTACAGGCATTTCAAGTTCAGCAGCGATTTCATCAGCACTTGGGTCATGTCCATTTTTGTGTAAAAGTTGGCTAGTAATTTTCTTAACTTTAGTGATAGTTTCCACCATATGCACAGGGATACGGATAGTTCTAGCTTGGTCAGCGATTGAACGTGTGATAGCTTGTCTAATCCACCAAGTTGCATAAGTTGAGAACTTAAACCCTTTAGTGTGGTCAAATTTTTCAACAGCTTTAATAAGCCCTAGATTTCCCTCTTGAATTAAATCAAGGAAAGTCATACCTCTACCAACATATCTTTTTGCGATAGAAACTACAAGTCTAAGGTTTGCTTCCGCCAATTTTTTTCTTGCATTTGAAGCAACTTTTGGGTCTTCAGAAGACATTGCTTCCGCCAATTTAATTTCATCGTCAGCCAAAAGTAACGGCACTCGACCAATTTCTTTTAAATAAATTTTTACAGGGTCATCAATTGCAACTCCGTCAGTTGAAAGGGACATATCTTCCTCAATCACTGGTGGTTCAAGCAATACAAGCTCAGTTTCGTCCACAATATCATCAATAATTTTGATATTAAATTGGGCACAACTGTCATAAAATGAGTCCAACTGCTCAACGTCATAGTCAGTAGCTTCTAGTGTTTCGGAAATTTCCTTTGCTGTAAGAGTTCCGGTTAATTTACCTTGTTCCAACAGTTTTTCCATAGAGTATTCTTTTTTCTCGCTCATTAAAAATCATTCCTTTTATATTAAATTAGCTTTTTTTATTCTTTAAAGAGGATAGAAAATCTCGCAACTCATCATCGCTCAAATCCTCACCCTTTTTGCTTTCAACATCATCTCGACCAAGCAAAGTATTTACAAGGTCTTGAAAATTATCATAACTTACTGGGAATTCCTTAGCTTTTACCGCTATTTCGCTTATCTTGCCCATTTCAAGGTGAGAAAATTCCCCATTGAAATAAGAAAGGTCAAATCCACGCTCATTTTCTGCTAAACTTAAACAAAATGCGTAAATTCTCCTATGAAAAGAGGTTACAAAATCCTTTTCAGTCAAGTTTTGTGCAACATTTTTCATTTCCTCAGGGTTTGCGAAAATGTACGACAAAATGCTTTTTTCCACCCGTGATTCTTTGGGAAATTTCACCGCTTCAGGATTAATTTCATCATTTCGTGGCAAAATATTGTTTGTAATAGCTCGCCATTCTTTCTTTTCAGTTGTCTTTTTATTTTTTCGGATTAAGGCTTCAACCTCCGCAGTAATAACCTCTTTTGAAACAGTTATTTCCGAGGAAACTTTGGAAATATAAACCTCACGCTCAATCAAATTTACAATGTTTGCAAGGACAACAATGGCACGTTTTAAGTATTCCACCCGCCCAGTGTCCGTTTGTATATCAAGGTCGCTTTTGCACTTTAAAAGTTCAAAATTTATCGCTCCATAAGAGTTATCTATGAGCATTTTAAACCGCAAAGCTCCAAACTTTTGTATATATTCATCAGGGTCCTTTGCCCCCTCCATTTTAAGGACACGAGTTTCCACTCCCGCCTCACTAAGTAGGGAAATCGCCTTGTGTGTTGCCTTTTGCCCTGCCTCGTCCGAGTCATAAGCAATTACAACTTTTTTCGCATAACTCGCCATTAACCGTGCTTGTTCAGGTGTTAAAGCTGTCCCCAAAGTGGCAACAACATTCTCAAAACCAGCCTGATTTATAGCGATTACGTCCATATAACCCTCCGCCAAAAGCAGAGTATCTTTTATATGATTTTTCGCATAATTAAGGGAAAAAAGGTTACGACTTTTCTTGAAAACTGGCGTATCAGATGAGTTCACATACTTAGGTGCGCTCTCGTCCGAACCTTCAAGCTTTCGCCCTCCAAAGGCAATAACATTCCCACGCAAGTCGATTATTGGGAACATTACACGATGTCGAAAAAGGTCATAAACCCTGTCATTTCGCCCTTTTCCGCAAACTCCAGAAAGGACAATGTCGCTCTCAGAAAATCCCTCACTCAAAAGGAAAGTTCGCATATCTCCCCAGCTATTTTCAGCATATCCAATGCCATATTTTTTTATAGTTTCAACAGTTAAGCCCCTATTTAAAAGGTAAGCTAAGGCGACTTTTCCCCCCTCAGTTTTAAGGTTTGAGTAAAAATGCCTAGCCGCTGCCCTATTGATTTCATAAACTTTTTTCTTAATGTGTGCGGTGTTGTCTTTTTTGAAATTATCGTCCTCAGGGACAGGAATTCCCGCCCTTTCCGCAAGAAATTGCACCGCTTCTGGATAGGACAAATTCTCAATCCGCATAATAAATGTGATAACGTCACCACCTGCGTGACAGCCAAAACAGTAAAAATTTTGCCCGTCGGGATAAATTGTGCAAGATGGAGTTTTCTCCGAATGAAAAGGACAGCGACAAACCAAAGTATGCCCCCGCCGTTTTAAGTCCACATAAGAGGAAAAAACGGAGTCAATATTATTAGCTTGTTTTAAGGAATAAAGAAAATCTTCCGAAAAAGCCATAAATTAATCATTCCTTCCAAAAAGTGATAGTAAATCTACAGTTTGTCCCAGCCTTTTGGGATAAAAATACTTTGGAAAATACGAATTGCATAACTGTCGGTCATTCCTGCAATGTAATCAATTACACCACGCTCAATTCCAAATTTTTCCATTGTTCCAGCATAATCTTTTGGCAATTCCTCAGGTTTTTTCATAAAATATTCGTACAAACTTTCTACCAAAACCTTAGCCTTTTTCTCCTCAGATTTTGCGAGAGGATTTTTATAAACGTTGTCGAACATCCATTTATGAAGCTTGTCCTGCGCCTCCATAATATGCTTTTGGGCTTGAATAGTTTCACCGCTATTATTTATAATAGAAGAAACCATTGTGGTTATTCGGGCAGTTTTTGAAGTTCCCAAAACCTCTGTGCACTCTTTTGGCAACATTTCTTCGGTGATAATTTTCGCCATAATCGAGTCCTCAATATCGTGGTTTATATAAGCAATTCTATCAGCAAGTCTAACAATATACCCTTCCAAAGTAGAAGCGACTTTGTTAGTATGTGACAAAATCCCCTCTTTAACCTCAAAAGAAAGGTTTAGTCCTTTGCCATTTTTTTCAATGTATTCAACTACTTTTAAACTTTGTTCATAATGCTTAAAACCGCAAGTAGAAATGCGATTTAATGCGTCCTCACCCGCGTGTCCAAAAGGAGTGTGCCCAAGGTCATGCCCTAAAGCGATAGCCTCCGCCAAATCCTCGTTCAAAGATAAAGAGCGTGAAATTGTCCGTGCAATCTGCGCAACTTCAAGGGTGTGAGTAAGCCTTGTTCTATAATGATCCCCAAAAGGGATTAAGTAAACCTGGGTTTTATGTTTAAGTCGTCTAAATGCGTTTGAGTGAATAATCCTGTCCCTATCCCGTTGAAATTCAGTGCGAAATGGGCATTTTTCTTCCGCCCTATCTCGTCCTTTTGAATTTAAGGACAAAGCCGCATATTTAGACAAAGTTAATCTTTCATTTTCTTCTATTTTTTCTCTAATCAACATAAAAATCAATATTCCTTTCTAAAAAATATCTCATAATATAATATACAAGAGAAAATTGTAAAAACCTCTTTTATAATAGTATAAAAAATAATTTTTGTATGTTTAAACAATACTTCAAGCAAAATCCGCTGTCATTTCATCTGATTTAGACAATGAAATCTGCCCGTTAGATATATCAATAAACTTGTCCCAAAGGCTATTTAAAACTTCACTTTTTACAAGAAAAGTCATTGTAACCTCATCAGAAAAATCAGTATCTAGCATTTTTACTGAAAATTCAGGGATAATATAGTTAATTTTGCCATATAAATTGTAGTCCATTTTCGCTGTTACAGAGTAGCAATCACGCATGTCCATAATTTTCGCTGAATGAACGGAAATTGCACAGCAGTGTGAATATGCCCGCACAAGACCGCCTCCGCCAAGCATAATTCCACCAAAATAACGAGTTGCGACCACACAAACGTCGGTCAAACCCTCTTTTTGCAAAACTTCAAGGACAGGAATAGCCGCAGTCCCTTGAGGTTCGCCATCGTCGGAATAACGGACAATGTTTCCGTCACGCAAAATATAAGCATAAACATTATGTGTAGCCTTTTTATGCTCCGACTTGATTTTATTTATGAAATCCACCGCTTCCTCATTTGTGGTAACGGGGGAAATATTTCCAATAAAGCGAGATTTTTTTTCAACAAATTCCGCCACAATATGCTCTTTAATCGTCTTATAAGCCATAAAATCATCCATTTCTCTTGATAATATGTAAAATTAAAAGGGCTGAATAACAGCCCTTTAATCAACTTACTTATTAAGATTATAACGGTTTTTGAATTTAGAAATTCTACCGCCAGTATCAAGAAGTTTTTGTTTACCAGTAAAGAATGGGTGACATTTTGAACAAACTTCGACTTTAATATTGCTCTTAGTTGAAGCAGTTTCAATAACGTTACCACAACCACAAGTAATAGTAGTTGCTTCATACTTTGGATGGATACCTTTTCTCATATTTACACCTCATTTCCGATAACATTATGATACATAGTAGCCCATCACCATAACGCTCGGACAGTAGTACTATGAAATAATCATTACGATAAAATATTATAGCACATCTAAAACCAAATTGCAAGTCCTTTTTACAATTTTTTTAAAGTATTTTTTGACAATTAAAATAAATCCCTTTCTAATAATCTTTATTGTGTTAAAAATATGAAAGTTGATAAAAAAGACTTGTAATTAATTGGAAAATTTGTTATAATATTATTATTAATTTTTTTGGAGGGAAAAAATCTCATGTTTTCAAACTTAATTCCAGCTATACTAACTTCGGGTAGCACTGCAACTACATCTGACCCACTATCAACTTGGCTTCCTATTATAATGATCGGTGGTATGTTTGTTGTACTTTATTTCTTTATGATAAGACCACAAAAAAAGAAAGAGAAAAAAGAACAAGAAATGCGTAACAACATTCAAATCGGTGATGAACTTGTAACTATCGGCGGAATTGTTGGTATGGTTGTTTCTATTAAAGAGGACACTCTTGTAATCGAAACTGGCGGCGATAGAAGTAAAATTCGTATTAAAAAAGCTGCTGTAGCGACAATTACTACTATTAAAGATATGTAATTTTTAATTAGTAATATTTTTAGTCTAAAAAATCCCCTTCGTGAATAAACTTGTAGTAAAGTTTACTGAGCGGAGGGTTTTTTGTGTACAAAAGTTTATTAACTAGGTTTAAAGGAGTAAAAAGTAAAAATAACGGGAATTATGGAAGTATTATTTTCTCCTCAATTTTTGGCGTAATTTGCATATTTTTAATTCTTTTAGCATTTTCATTTTTGGTGGAAAGGTTTAATGTTCCAAATCCATTGCTCTCAATTATCTCGGTAATTTCAATTTCTTTTGGGGCATTTATAGGCGGATATACTGCTGGGTTTAAAAAGCGAAAAAACGGCTTGACAACAGGGATTGTGGCTGGTATAATAACCTATATTTTAGTTATGATTATTGGCGCATTAATATCAAATTTTACAGAGTTTAGCTTTTTAACAAAATTAATAATTATGATAATCTTCGGTGCAATAGGTGGAGTTCTCGGCGTTAATGCAAAAAAGAAATATTAGTGAAAAATATATTAATATTTTCTTAAAATTTGTCGAAATTTTCTATTGCAATTTGAATTCATTTGTGGTAAAATAATTTACATAGTTATTTTAAACGGAATAGTTTTGCTCATTTTTATGAAGCAAACAAGAAAGGAATGATTATCAAAATGAAACACATTAAAACAATTAATAACGCAAATTTAAAAGAAACTGCTACTAAAGGTGGTTGCGGTAAGTGTCAAGCTTCTTGTCAATCAGCTTGCAAAACTTCATGTACAGTTGCTAACCAAAAATGTGAAAATATTTCAAAAGACGAAAAGTAATTGTTTTTTTTAATATCAATAGTATTTTGTAGAGATTAGGTTTATGTGGTTTTTACCCGTGAACTAATCTCTATTTACTTAATATATAAATTTTATTAATCTAAGAAAGGTAGGCGTCCGAGAACAAAATTGTCTTTACAACAATTTTTTAGCGAAATACGGATGCCGTGGGCATTTTATGATACATAAATATAAATTGAAAGATTTGAACGTGGTTTTGGACGTGAATAGTGGTGGAGTTCACCTTGTTGATGAGCTTACTTATGACCTTTTGGACAACGTTTCACCGCCATTTTCTGCTGAATGTCCTACTGATGCCCTTGAAAAATTGTCGAGATTTTATAAGGCTGAGGACATTAAGACTTGTTATTTGGAAATTGTCGAATTATATAATAAAGGAATTTTATTTTCTAGTGACGATTATGCAAAGTTCGCTAAATATGCTGTCGCTTCACCTATTAAAGCACTTTGTTTGCTTATTTCACACGACTGTAATTTAAGATGTGAATATTGCTTTGCTGGGACTGGGGACTATGGCACTGGACGAAAAAATATGAGTTTTGACGTTGCAAAATCTGCTATTGATTTTGTTATTGAAAGCTCTAAAGATAGACAAAACATTGAAGTTGACTTTTTCGGTGGAGAACCTACTTTAAACTGGCAAGTTGTTAAGGACACTGTGGCTTACGCTCGTGAACAAGAGAAAATTCACGGAAAAAATATCCGCTTTACAGTGACTACAAACGGTGTGCTTCTTGACGATGAAAAAATCAAATTCATCAACGCTGAAATGGCTAATGTAGTTCTTTCCCTTGATGGACGAAAAGATGTTAATGACAAGATGAGAAAGCGTGTTGACGGCACTGGAAGCTACGATAAAGTCCTTGCAAACTTCAAAAAATGCGTTGACACTCGTGAGGGAAAAGAGTACTATATTCGCGGAACTTTCACAAAATACAACCTTGATTTTTCCAACGATGTTTTGCACATTTATGATATGGGATTTGACCAAGTTTCTGTTGAGCCTGTTGTGACTGACACTAAATATCCTTACGCTTTGACGGAAATTGACTTGCCTGACATTTACATGGAATATGAAAAGTTGGCAGATATGTTAATTGACGTTGAGAAAAAAGGTGAATTTTGTAACTTCTTCCACTTTATGGTGGACTTAGACCAGGGACCTTGTGCAATTAAACGAATGAGAGGGTGCGGAGCTGGTAACGAATATGTTGCTGTAACGCCTGATGCGGACATTTATCCATGTCATCAATTTGTAGGAATTGACGAATTTTATATGGGAAATTTGTACAAAAATGACTTTAAATCAGAAATGAAAGATGATTTTGCAAAAGCTCATATTTATACAAAGACTGAATGTCAAAAATGTTGGGCAAAATTCTACTGTAGCGGTGGTTGTAACGCAAATAATTTCCTTTATTCAGGGGATATTTTGAACTCTCACAAGCTTTCTTGCGAGATTGAGAAAAAGAGAATTGAATGTGCGATTATGATGAAAATTCGTAGAATGATTGAAGCGTAAAATTTAATATTTCGCAAAGTTGTGGTGGAACAAAATTTCCTCCACAACTTTTTTTGCTTAATTTATATAAAATTCAATAATTTTGTAAAAATATCTTTACTTTTTTTAGTTGCTATGCTATAATTAAATTGGTATTTTAAGTATAATTTTATCGAAAGGAATGACCATTTTATGCCGAAAAATAAATTTGATATAATCACTCTGGGGGAGATAATGTTGAGGCTTTCTCCGCCTAGATATTGCAGAATTTCCGACAGTGAAATTTTCGAAAAACGTGCTGGAGGCTCTGAACTTAATGTGGCTGCTGGTGCTGCTCTTTTAGGGCTAAAAACAGGTATAATCAGCATGCTTCCACAAAATGACATCGCTACTTTTATCCGAAATAAAATCCGATTTAACGGTGTTGAAGACTATTTTTTACAATACGATTTATCCGATGATGCGAGGGTTGGAACTTACATTTATGAAATGGGGGCTGCACCAAGAAAGCCTACAATCGTTTATGACAGGAAAAATGCGTCAATAAACAACATTAAAATTGAGAATATTCCCGAATATATTTACAGCGACACGAGAATTTTTCACACAAGTGGAATTAGTCTTGCTTTGTCAAAGGGTTTAACTGAAACTGTTATTGAAATTATCAAAAGATTTAAAGAGGGCGGTGCAAAAATCTCCTTTGACATTAATTATAGAGCCAATCTTTGGGGCGAAGATGAGGCGAGAGAAACTATAAAACGAGTGCTTCCAATGATTGATATTCTTTTTGTTTCCGAAGAATCAAGCCGAAGAATGTTCCAAAAATCAGGTACTTTAGAGCAAATTCAAAAAAGTTATTGCGAAGAATATGGAGTTTCTATCGTTGCAACCACAAAAAGAACAGTAGTTTCCCCAAAAATCCACCACTTTAATTCAGTAATTTTTGACAGCAAAACTGATACATATTACACTGAAAAACCTTATGAAAATATTGATGTTGTTGACCGTTTAGGAAGTGGCGATGCTTACGTTTCGGGAGCATTATTCGGACTTTTGCAATATGATGACCCACAAAAGGCTGTTTCCTTCGGAAATGCTACTTCTAGCTTGAAAAACACTATTCCAGGGGACTTGCCTTCTAGCGATTTCAAGGAAGTTTCAAGGATTATTCACGAGCATACTGCTACTGGACCTGTCAGCGAAATGAACAGATAATAGTGAACTTTTTGAAAAATTAACAAATAAAAACGGGAACATGTATTCCCCATTCAATAATTTATGATATGCCGTAGGTTTTTTGCCTACGGTTATTTTTTTGCTTTTTGCTGAACAATAATACAAAAAACCACCATAATGACGTTAAGCCAAAATGGTGGAATAAAAATATGTTTATTTTAATTAAAATGACTAAATTGCAAACAGATTATTTGTTTAAGCTTTTTAAATAAGCTTCATTACTTCTATTAGCCATCATTTTTGCTAATTCGCCTGATGTTGGATAAGGATAAACTACTGTCATAAGATCATCGAATGACATACGTTTTGTAACCATCAAAGCAAATACTGCAAGCATATCACCTGCTTTTTCTCCTACAACAGTTGCGCCTATAACTATTCTTTCCTTATTTAAAATAATTTTGATAAAGCCTTCTCTGTCATCATCAGCTTTTGCTCTGTCATGACTTGCAATAGGAAGCATTTCAGCATTTCCAAATACGCCATCTTTTTTAGCATTTTCTTCTAAATAACCGACATGGGCAACTTCAGGAACAGTAAATGTGCACCATGACATGTTATAGTAATCTACTTTATGTGTAGGGTCTACAAAAGCATTTTTGATAGCTACAGTAGCTTCATAGCCAGCAGCTTGTGTAAACATATAGTTTCCTGAGCAATCCCCTATTGCATAAATACTCTCGATATTAGTCTTTAAGTGCTCATCTACTTCAATATAACCGCTTTTATTTGTTTTAACTCCAACTTCTTCTAGCCCCATATCTTGTGTATTAGGCTTTCTTCCTAAGGCAACTACTAAAGTATCGCAAGTCATTTTTTCTACTTCGCCGTCTTTATTTATGTAAACAGCAATTTCGTCCCCTTCTTTTTTAACCTCTTGGATTTTGTAAGAAAGATGTAGATTTACTCCATCTTTTATTAAACGTTCTTTCATAATATCTGCAACTTCTGGTTCATCTTTTGTGAAAATAGAATTTGCCATATCCACCATATGAACTTCTGCGCCTAAGTGAGCAAAACCTTGTCCTAATTCAAGCCCAATTGTGCCTGCTCCAAGAATTATCATTTTTTTAGGGTTGTAATCTAAGTTGAAAATATTGTGGTTTGTGTAATATTTAACGTCGCTTAAACCTTTTATTTCAGGTAGGAATGCAGTGCTTCCTGTTGCTACTACAATAACTTTAGTAGTATAAATTTTTCCATCAACCTCAACAGAGTTTGGAGATTTTATAATACCTTTGCTTTTAATAACAGTCGCACCAAAATCTCTTTCATATCTTTCTTTTGAATCATGAGGTTCAATTTCTTTAACAATAGATTGAACATACTCCATAACTTTTTTCATGTCAGTTTCCACTTCGCCGTTAATAATTCCATATTTGGAAGAATTTTTAGCTTTGTGTGCTAAGTGAGCAGATTTTAAAAAGGCTTTACTTGGAACACAGCCGTAATTCAAGCAATCTCCGCCCATTTTTTCACTTTCTAACAACAACACTTTCGCACCTAATTTTGTCCCTCTAATAGTAGCGATTAAACCGCCACTTCCAGCGCCTAAAACTATTACATCATAATCAAAATTCATTCATTTTACCTACTTTCTTTTTATATAGCATTTTTATTTATTTCACATTATATTTAAATCACTAAATTTATTAAAAAAATGGTATCCTTCCCATTAAAATGAGATGAATACCATTTTTTAGAACATTTTTTAAAAATTACAATAAAAATCTATATGCTTTTGCCAGCGCATTCGCACATATCTATTATATGTTCAAGCTTCTTTTTCATGACTTCACGAGCGTCTTCATAAATTTTAAATAAGTAGCCATTTGGAATTTCTTCCATTGTACTGCTAATTCCGCCTTTGAAAGCTCTATCCACATCAGTGAAAAAGTTAATCTTCGAAACACCATTTTTCATGGCTTTTTTTATGTCAGTTTCAGGAAGACCAGAAGCTCCATGAAGAACTAAAGGTATATTTAACGCATTATTTAGTTCTTCTAATCTTTTAAAGTTTAGTTTTGGTTCTCTTGTGTAAACTCCATGTGCATTTCCAATTGCAACAGCTAGAAAATCTACTTGTGTTTCTTTTACATATTCAATAGCCTGTTCCACATTGGTAT
This sequence comes from uncultured Oscillospiraceae bacterium, assembly GCA_964370845.1. Lineage (GTDB taxonomy): Bacteria > Bacillota > Clostridia > Oscillospirales > Ruminococcaceae > CAYJLB01. Next base: position 44,695 of record CAYJLB010000009.1, on the reverse strand, counting down.
ACAATTCTTCATTTACTCCATTGTCGTCGCTATTTTCACCTTCATTACCGCCAACAATGCCCAATTCACCTTCTAAACCAATATTTTTTGCATATGTTCTTATTTCTTTGGTACCCGCTTTATTGCCGCTAAATGGTTCGTGTGAACCATCATACATTACTGATGTAAAGCCACTATCACAAGCAGTTTTCACATCTTCTATTTCCATTCCGTGGTCAAGGTGAACAGAAAATGTTACATCAAAATCTTGCGCTAATGCAATTATTGAGTCAATCAATGCCTTATAAGATATTCTCCTAGAATGCACTTGTATTGGCGCTAATTGTATTATCACAGGAGCCTTCAATTTTTCAAAAATCTCAAATAACGCAATTACAGAATCGGTAGTATCTACATTAATAGCCGGCACTACATACCCTTTTTCATAGGCATCTTTTAATAAATCTAGTGTGTTTTTTAATTTCATTATAAACTTGGAAAATGTGTTGCATTTGTAGGTTTTTCCCATGCATCTTTCATCTCTTGATCCACCTTACAAATAGCTAGTCCAATTCCTCCCATCTCTTGTGTAGTAATATAAGAACCAATCAAAGGCTTAAATACTTTAATCCCTTTTTCTGTTAAAACATCTTCAACAGTATTAAAGAAAATTAATAATTCCATCATTGTTGTTCCGCCACTTCCGTTTACGATTACTGCAACCTCGTCACCAGAGTTGTATGGCTTATCTTCAATCAAACTATTAATCATTCCTTGGGCAATTTCTTTACAGGAGGCATCTTTATATGTTTGTAATGCACTTTCACCGTGAACACCTAATCCAACTAAAACTTCGCCTTTTTCTAAGGTGAACATTGGCTCTCCGTTTATTGGAGAAGTACCAGGTGTCATAGCAGCTGCAACACTTCTAGTGTTATCACGAACTTTTTCTGCAAAGGCAATTACTTCCTCTAAAGAATGTCCAGGTGCATAAGAAGGTGTCATTTTATAGTTGAACATAGTGCCAATTGCGCCTCGTCTTTCAGTTAGTGGCGCATCTTTTGGAGCTGAGGCAATATCATCATATAAAAGCACTGGTTTTGCAACCACACCATCATCATCTGCCATATCAATCGCCATTTGAGAGTTTAATATATCTCCAGCATGGCTTGAAATTAATACACAAACGCCTTTTCCTGTATCTGTAGCTTTGATAGCTTCTAATGTTGTGTATGGTCCAGGAGCAGCAAATAATCCACCGTAAGCATTTGCGTCAAGCATATTCTTTCCAACAAATCCAATACAAGCAGGCTCATGACCGGAACCATTACCAATAATAACACCAACCTTGTCTTTTTCCATGTCATTTCTTACAATAACATTAGCATTTTCCAATTTATGGATATTATTACTATATGCTTTAGTATAACCTAAAATCATCTCATTTACAATATCTTTTGGGGCATTTATGAATTTTGATATTTTTTTGTCGTTTTCAACTTCTTTTTTAGCCTTTTCAGCTAACTCAACATCGGTTTTTTTGTACTCAACATCACCATTTAAATAGTCAGCAATTCTTTTAGTTAGGTAATAATAAGAAGTTGCACCTGCATCTTGATGTCCAATAGATTTTTCTTGTAAGAATTTTGATCTTCCGCGTTTTGCTCTAAGGTTAATTGTATGTTCAACACCTTGTTTTGCACCTTCAACAGCAGCGTTTGCAGCAGATAATAAATCATTATTCTTCTCATAATCTTCTCTTGCGAATTTCGCAGCAGGAATCATTGCGTCTACCATAGTTTTGTCGTCAGGACCCGCTCCACCGAATTCCATTACTTTTTTAGTGCTGTTTTCTATTGCACAAACAAGTGCTTGAGCAGTTAAATCGCCTTTATCTTTGATTTCTTTTCCGTATTCAGTAAAGATTGTTCCAAATAAAGGTCCCATTGCTCCACCGATTTCAGCAACTAGAGATCTTCCATACACTTTAAAATATTCATTCATAGGTTCATCATCGGACATAGCTTCCACATTGTTGAAAGCTGCTAATGCGCCTCTTGCCATACTAATACCGTGGTCACCGTCACCAATTACAGCATCTAATGCTGCAAGTTCGTCCATTCTTTCTTGGAACATAGTTGCGATTGCTAATAACATATTTTTTGCTTCAATACTTCTCATTTACTTACCTCTTTTTCACATACTAAATTTATTAGTTTAGCTTAGTTTTTTGAAAACTTCTTTTACTTTTTCTGCGTCCATTGATACAGGATTAAGTCCCATACAACCGTGTTCCATAGAATCTTTTACCATAATATCAATTCCTTGTTCATTCATATTATAATCGGTAAAATCCATCTTTGTTTCTAATTGTTTAAAGAACTCTTGTAGTTTTTCTTGCATAATTTTAATAGCTTCTTCTTCTTTGCAGTTTGTTTTATCTAAATAATCAACTAACATTTTAATATTTTTTGCCTTTTCGCCAGCATAGTTTAAAGAATCACTTTGTAAAACTGCACAAGCTATTCCGTGTGGAATGTTATATTGACTTGTAAGTTGACAACCCATTGCGTGTCCCATAGTACCGCAACAATGGCTCATTGCAATCCCTGCAACTAAAGCTGCGAAGGACATATTTTTTCTTGCTACTAGATTTTTTCCATCTACTCTAGCATCATTTAGATTGTTGAAAATCAATTCAATTGCATTTAAAGCTAAAAGATTTGTCAAAGGGTTTTCAATCACTGAAACCAATGATTCCAAAGCATGACTTAAAGCATCTAAACCTGTTGAAACTGTAACGCTTGGTGGCATTCCTATTGTTAATACAGGGTCAACAATTGCAACTTTTGGTGAAATATGATCAGAAGTTAGTGATTGTTTTAGATTAGATTTTGAATCAGTAATTACTGAGTATTTTGAAACTTCCGAACCAGTTCCAGCAGTTGTTGGAATTACAACTATAGGAAGTGCTTTTTCTATTTCCAACTTATTTGGGTTTGTGTCATAATAATCTGTCACATGGTTTGAAGTGAACGCTACTACTGAAGCAGCTTTTGCACAGTCGATAGGGCTTCCGCCACCGAAAACGACTAAACCGTCGCCATTATTTTCTTCAATAAAAGTTTTTAGCTCCATAACTAAATCGCTTGTTGGGTTAGGCAGTACGCTATCGAAAATTTTTGCATTATCAATTTTTTCAATTTCAGCTTTTACACTTTCTACACTCATAAGCATTTTGTCAGTTACGACAATTGGGTTTTTTATTTTATTTGAATCAATAGACGTTTTTAGTAAGTCTATTGCATTTTCTCCAAATTCAATTTTGGTAGGACAATAAAAATTAAAGTTATTCATTAAATTTTTAACCTCTCGTTCTTTTATGGAATATAATCCAGTTTTAATTCTTCACATATTAATTTTGCGGTGTCATAAGCTACTTCACCAGTTATATACATACAGCGTTCCCTTTGTTTTGGTTCACCCAGTTCTACATCGGATAGTAAGTCTTTACATAGTACGCTTTCATATTTTGACTCAAATATATTGTAAAGGTCTAATGAAAGTAATCTAGCTTGTGCAATAGGTACATTTGGTTTGTTTCTTCCAAAAAACATTCCTATCGCCATTACACCACCGGAAATAGCTCCGCATAATGATTGAGCAACACCTACACCGCCGATAAATCCTGATGCTAAAGCTAAAATATCATCAGAAAAATCACAGCCAAACTCATCTTTTATAGTTTTTACAACAGCTTCGGAACAACATAATGAAATATCACTCATATATAATTCCGCTTCTTTTCTTATTTTTGGTAAATTTATCACTCTTTCACTCATTATACCTTTGCTCCCTTCATCACTTCTTTAAAAATCACACGCTTTTTTAAACAGTTGTAGGGTTAATCCCTAATCAACAGAAATTAACAAAAATACTTGATAATTGGTTGATTAGGGAAACAACCCTTACAAACTATTTTTAGAATTGTTCTTTACTTTTTATAAAGACAGTTCTTTTTCTATTTTATTATTCTGCAACAATTGCAGGACCGTCAACAGTAGCGCCTACTCTAGCTTTTGCTTCTGCTTCCGCTTTTAGTTTTGCACTAATTTTTTTGTAAGTACCAATACCAGTTACAGCTAATAGAATTGAGAAGAATGGAGTGATCCAGTTTAGGATTGCCCAAATACCAAATTCAGCTGTACTTACGCCTAAAGTTGTTGCAAAGAACAGACCAGCTGGTGTCCAAGGCATTAGAACTTCTAGTAGAGTACCAGTATCTTCTGTTGTTCTTGATAGAACTCTTCTATCGATGTAAGCTTTGTCGTATTTTTCACCAAAGATTTCAGCCATGATAAAGCAAAGAGCTGATGAGTTAGATGTAAGAGCGATTAGTCCTGTACCTGTTAAGATAGAAGAAACGATAATTGCTGCTCTTGATTTTACTTTAGCAAAGATTACGTCAACAGTTGCTGGGAATGCGTTAATTGTTCCTAATACACCTACTGCAAATAGGATTGTCATTTGAATTGCCATTAAGTTACCAAAGTTCCAGAAACCGCCTCTTTCAAAGTAACCTAAAATGTAAGTTTCACCTGCAACTGGTAGAGAATATTCAAACCATGAGATCATGTTTAGTTTAAATCCTGAGTTAAAAGCAGTAAGGATATTTAATGCTGTAAAATCTTGGAATGCAATTGCACAAAGGAATCCAGCGATAGTCGCTACAATTAGAACTCCGTAAGCAGGTTTTCTAAGTAATGCACCAAATAATACGATAAGTAATGGAATAATCAAGAAAATGTTAAAGTTAAACATAGCTGAAAGGTCATTTAGTAATCCAGTTAATTCAGGAGTGTTGATATCTGTTAGTGTTGGTGGGTATACAAAACCACAAATTGTGTAAACAATTATTGCTACTACAGTAGAAGGTCCTGTTGTCCAAACCATTGAACCAACGTGGTCGTATAGGTTTACTTTTGCAGCGATTGCAGCTACGTTAGTTGCAGCTGAGATTGGAGATAGTTTATCACCGAAGTAAGCACCACTTACTACAGCACCAGCAACGATTGCAAGGTTTGCGTCAATAGCTGCACCAATACCCATCATAACGATACCGATTGTTGCACCTGAACCCCATGACATACCTGTTAAAATCGAGAATATTACAGGTAACAAAAGAGACATTGTATAAATTAAAGTTGGGTGAATCATTTGTACGCCGTAGTAAATTAGCATTGGGATTGCGCCAGACATAATCAAAGCCGCGATTAGTGGACCAATAATTAGCAATATTAGCATACCAGGTACTGCTGCTTTAATACTGTTAACACCTGATTCAATAACTTCGCCTAATTTTTTGTTTGTTGTAAACATAATGAAAATTGCAACTAATACTGCTGCGAAGAACATAACGTTTTCAACGGATTGTTTGTACTCTACTTTGTCTACGATATAAGGTAATAAAAGTCCTGCGAATACTACTAGCATAAATATAACTACTGCTATAATTTGCTTTTGAATAGTAACTGGCTTGTTTTTTACGGGTTTTGTACTAGCCGCTTTATTTTTGTTAAACATTAAAAATTTCCCCTTACTTATTTTTATTTCTTTTTATTTCTTTTTATTTCATTTTTGCTATCATTTCATAGAATAATGCATTGAATTTTTCAAGATCAATAATTTTGTCAGGCATGTCAACAACGTTAACTTCTGAATCATCAAGACTTCCGTCTTTATCTAATTGTAAAAATCCTGTTTGCATATTATCTTCAATTTTCACAACTCTCTTATCTGAAGTAGTAAATAGTTCAGGATTTGTTAGGTAAATTGCTGTACATAAATCCCAGTTAATGAATACGCCTCTGCTACCATAAAGAGCATTGATTGATTTAATCCAAGCGGATAAAATTGGTTTGCTCCATCTCATAAACTCAGTGTCAAGTTGAATCATATCTTCTAAATCAGCAAGGCTGTATGCAGCATCTTGAGTACATTGAGCAGTTAAGATTGATAAATTAGGGCAATTGTAAATTACTTTTGCAGCTGATTTATAATCCACTGAGAAATTTAATTCGTTATTTAAAACGCCGTTTAAATATAAAGGTTCAATGATACCACCCATGATAATTAATCTATCAATTTTGTTGAAAAATTCAGGGTCTTTTGTGTATGCACCAGCAATATTACAAAGTGAACCAATTGCAAGTACTGTAATTTCTCCAGGAGCTTCGTTAGCAGCTTTTACTAAATAATCAACAGCAGCAGAGTCATAACTTTCAGGCCATCTTCCTCCTCTATAAATAGGAACATCAGTAATACCTAAATCTTCCCACATTTGAATTGTATTAGCATGAACAACGTGCTGTGCATTGTTTGCAAAAGTACATGTTACCCCTAATACTTCAATGTCATCATGTGTGTATAAATAAGCGAAAGTTAAACCATCGTCCACATCACTTTTTCTTACCCCCATGGTGTTGTCAAAATCTAAAATAACCTTTTTCTTCATTACATTTCCTCCAGTATAATTATTTTTTTATTACAGAACACAAATTATTTAAATAAATCTTGTGTCCGACAATACGACTTAATTAGTTTTATTCACTAATTTCTTGATTGATGATTTCGCTAAGGTGTTGAATACCTTTGTTTGCTTCTTCAAAAGAATCTCGCCCTCTTGAATCCCAAATAAACAAAGCTTTTCCCACTTGAGTATTCGCTTCCACAAAAGTTTCCATATCTAAGTAACCTTTGTAATTGTTCTTTTTAAGAACACTAATAATTTTTTCCCATTCAATATGCCCTGTACCCGGAACACCTCTATGATTTTCCGAAATGTGTACACAGCCTATGTATGAAATATTTTTTTCTAAAGCATTGAAAATATTATCTTCCTCAATGTTCATGTGGAATGTGTCAACTAGAAGTTTTACATTCTCAACATCTACCATTTTCAAGAACTCTACAGCTTCCTCAATACGGTTAAAGAAGTCAGTTTCAAAACGATTGATAACTTCAATATTTAATCCGATATTTTTTTCTTTAGCATAAAGTCCAACTTCTTTTAATACACCAGCAGCATTTTCCCATCTTTCTTTTTTAGGAACATCAGAAAATCCTTGCCATGGAGCGTATAAAACTCCATTCAAAAACATTCCATCTCCTGCATGAACTTTATCAACACAGCTCATTAGATATTCTTTCGCTTTTTGGCGAATAGAAGGGTCTTGGCTACTTGGGTCAGTTTCTGCTGAAACTCCTGTTCCGCATATTACTTCAAGTCCTAATTCTCTTGCATATTTACAAGATTGAATTACTTCTTCATCTGAACTACCATATAAAGAAATTTCAGCTCCATTAAATCCCATTTCTTTAACTTTTTCTAATGAAGGTTTTATATCATCTACCCATGTTTTGCAAAACATAGACATGTGAACTGCTAATTTCATTTGATTACTCCACTCACTTTCTTCCTCGTTTGATTTCACTTTTAACATTGTTGCTTGTTCGTATACTATAGGGTTATCTAAAGTGTCATAAGCTACTGAAAACTTCATTAACAAAGGGCTATCTTCATCTACATTAAGTAAAGCAGCTTCTTTAGGATTTTTCTCCACAAGTTCTGCAATTTTCAACTCTTTTGTGCAAGTAATTCCAAAATTCATTTCTAATACTTTGAAAATAGACTGTGTCACACCTGCAATAGAAAGGTGATTTTCGGTAAATCCTTGCACCATTCGTAATGGAATATAAGACCTTGTTACCCAGCGAGGGTGATTATCAATATATCTTACACGTTTAATAAAATAACATTCTTCTGCTAATTTAATCCCTAAACTTTTAGCAACAGTATCATTTGCTTTTACAATTTGAAATTTTTTAACTCTAGTAGTGGGAACATGTCCACTTTGAGTAACTTGTTTGGTAAAACTATCCATCCAAGTCCAATCTTTATTATGAAGGTCATTAATGAAAGTTCCTACACCGTGAACAGTTCTTAGAATACCTTTTTCTAAAAGCACTTTGTAAGCTTTTCGCACTGTAACTCTACTAACATTATATTGTTGTTGAGTTTTCAGTTCGCTGTTCATTGGGTCGCCACTTTTTAAAATTCCATCATTTACTTGTTTTTCAATGTCGTCTGCAATAATTTTGTATTTGGGTGTTGATTTTTCTGATATTAACATAACACTACTCCCTTTCTACGATTATGATAGGTTAGTTTGCCTCTGACTTAAAAAAACATAGTTTCAACAATTTTGTTGTTAAGTAAATACTTTATTAAATTTTATATTTTTCTATATCTATAACAGGAATATCTAATTCCTTTGCTAATTTGTTAACTAAATGACTAAATTTACCTTTACAAATAACTAAGTGGTGTTCAATACCATTTCTAAAAATAGTATCTACAACATCTTCAACTAAAAATTTAGTGTTATTGTATTCAAAATCGTTTAAATAACCTCTTGTACCACTATAGCCTTTGTTTGAGTCTTCCACCTTACATTCAAAACTCATTATTTTATCATTATTGCTATATCTTAAAACAGTGATATCTTCCATTCTAAAGTGATAATCATAAGACAATCCCATTAATTCTCGATTAGGATTTTTTCTATCAAGCATTGGGTGGTCGATAATTTTCACATTTTCATCAGGTTGTAAATCTTTACTTCCTATTCCACAGTGCCATAAAAGCATACTATTTGAAGCTTCTTCTATACTTGTGAAATCCATAAGAGTTGGTACATTTCCAGATAGTTCCTTAGCCATTAACAAAGTAATTGCACCACCGATGTCCCCTTCACAGGCTGTAGGAATATTCAATTCACTTCCAAGCAAACTATAAATTACACATGGTACAATTTGGAACGCTTCTTGAAAATCTGGCCAACAAGCAGCTGCTAAACAATCAACTTTATTTTCAAGTAAATATTTTTTCAATACAACGTAAACTTTAGCGCTATTATCAATGGATTTCTCTTGTGCCAAAACTTTGTTGCAAGAACCAATTATTAGTTTTTTAGCTTCTTCAAATTCCTGTGTTGTTACATTATCAATTTCTTTTGCAACGTCATTAACATCGAATTTGACAAATTTCATATTTTTAAATTTATCGCTTAAATTTTCATTTTCTAAGTTATAAAAAGTTGGAGCAACATCTCCTAAAACACCAACAGTTGCATTTTCAATATTTCTCTTAGCTTTAGCAACTCTTAAGTTAGCTTCTAGTCTATTGCGAACTAATTTATCATTAATGTTTCCGTAGTACCAATCGCAAGTCACTTTATTTTCAAATTTACGAAGTGCAATACTTGAAAATAAATTTGCTGTAACTCCGGAATTTAACTGTATATCGCCTTCTTTATGAGGCTCTTTAGGAATCCACAATCCGATTGGACATGGCATATCTTCAAAAGTCATCATTATATCACCTGAAGAAAAATCAGCTAAAAACATTATCAAGTAATCAATTTCATTTTCTAAGAAATACTCTCTCGCTAATAAAGCTTCTTCTCCAGTTTTTATTGGTCCGTATTGATAGATTTCACATTCAAGTGATTTTGATAATTGAGTAATTTCTTCTAATGCTTTTGTGTGCAGTTCATTTTCAATTCCATAATAATTGTCGCTATGTGAAATTAAAAAACCTATTTTGCCTAACATAATTCTATCTCCTTAATATTACAATTGGGTGATATTTATTTAATACATGTATCACTATTACATTATATACAATCCTACAAACATAGTCAAGTGTCAAAATAACTTAAAAATTCATTAAAAATTTGTGCAACTTTTTTTAATTTTTCATTGTTTTAACTAGATGTATAAAAATCACACATATTACATGTATTATAATTTTACTGCTTTAACAAAATATCCGCTATTTTATTTTGCTAAATAAAAAAACAAATGGCAACTAAAAAATTAGCTACCATTTGTTTTTTGAAAATTAGGGGGGGGTGAGGGTTATCTTATTACTTCACCAATTTAGTTGGCGGAGCAATAATTACTTGTTAGCGTTAGATGAGTACACTTCGTCTTTCATCGCTAGATGAACTGCGCCTAGTTTAAAGGCTTTTGGAAGTGCTAGTATATTTGGATTTTCTCCAACGAATTTCTTTTTAGCGTCTGCAAGTGCTTCTTCAAATGTTGCACGAGTTTTTAATCCCATTCCTCTTGCAATACCTGGTTCTTGAGCACCTACTATATAAATAGCAGCAGTATTTTCTTCAGCTATGTGTCCACAAGACATCATAGAGAAACCATGGAACGGATGGAAAGCATTTTTGAAACGATATTGACGAATATATTCCTCGTTAGTAGCAAAATATTCACCATACATGTTCATGTCAGGTAATGTTTGCATGTAATCTTTTTGGAACATATCATATAATTCACGGCTATAAGGCCAACGTTCATCATGGAAATAACCATTACAAACAGTACTACAAATAATAACGCATTTATCACTCATAATTCTTTTGTGACGAATTACTTGTGCAGATAAAGCTTGCATCATTTGAATTGGGTTTGTGCCCATTCCATTTCCGTAGTGGAAATCTTGTGGCATACCAAAAATTAATACATCGTATTTTTTCTCAGCCCAGTTTACATAAGTACGAGTGTCAGCTAGTTCCCAAGATGCAGGTTGCATCTCTTTAGCATAACCTGAGAAAATTCCAATTTGTCTTGCGAAAGTATCTAGCACAGCATCACAACAGAAGAATTTTTTACCCATTTTTTCTTCCATTAACATACCGATTTCATCGAATTTATTACGCATTAAGCTGTGGCTTGAAACAGGAGTAAAGTCTTTTCTATGCATAACTTTTGGTACATGGTGCTCCGCAATACTACGCCAGTGTGTAATTCCTGTAGAACAGTGTTTGTAACCACCTGAATAACCACCGTAAGGGTTACCTTGAGTATGTCCAATTAATATTGCAACATCAGCATCATGAACAAATTTATTCATAATAACTCTATCGCCTCTGCTTGTGTAACCAAGGTCGATTAGATTTTCATTATCTTCTGAGTCATGGCTAGTGATTTGATTGCTATTATAAAATAGATTGAACAATTCGTCGCCTAAAATTTGTTTAGCTTCGGCATCAGTTGTACGAGGGTGTAGTCCATTTGAGAAAATAATCAATATATCTTCAAAAGCAACTCCCGCAGTTTTAAGTTCTTCTAAAATAACTGTAATAGCTAATTTTCTGTGAGCAGTTGGTTGCATTCCGCCTTTTACGATGTCAGGGACAATAATACAAACTTTATCTCCAGCTTTTGCAGTTTTTGAAAGTGGGTCCATTCCTATTGGATTTTGCACTGATTTTCTTGTTTCGTTAAGCAAAAATTCCATATCTTGCGGTAAACAAGGAGGATCTTCTACTGTTTCTCCTGGGATAAAAACATCAGTATCATCAGGAAGTTGTGCGCTCATTAAACCATAACCATATTCAAAATCAAGTTTTTTCATTTTTATTTACATTCCTTTCTTAGTTTTGTGCGGCTTTTTTACACAAGTTTTAAAGTAAAAAAGTTTCGTCTGTCGTATTTGGCGAAAAGCACAAAATGGTGTTTGAAAATTTTATTTTCAAACTTATTTACAACAGTTTCTTATTAAAAGTTGTAATATTATTTTTTAGTGTAATGTTGTACAAAAGTTTTGTATAGAGCAGCTGTATCCTCGCCACCCATTCCTTGTGAACTTGCTATTTCATTGTACATTTGAGCAGTTGCAGCAATAATTGATGGAGCTTTCGCTTCACTTGCCATTTTCATTGCAAGTTTTGTATCTTTACTTAGTAAATCAACTGTAAATGAAGGAGTTTCAAAGCTATCATTTACAATGCATTTTCCAACTTCTTTGAACAAACCACTAACAGTTGCAGCTGAGGAAGAAGAAACTACTTGATAAAACACCTCTTTAGACACTCCAACATTTTCGCAAATAGCCATAGCTTCAGCACTTACTGCGTTAATGCTACTGAACATTAATTGGTTAACAAGTTTTAGAGCATTTCCTGCTCCACTTTCACCAACATGAATTGCATCTGAACTAAAAGTCAATAGGATTGGTTTTACTTTTTCAAGAGCTTCTTGATTTCCACCTGTTGGCAATAACCATTTACCAGCAGCAGAAGGTCTACCTAAAATTGGACAATCTAAATATTCCGCATTTTTTTCTTTTGCATGAGCCGCTAAAGTTCTAGAAGTTTGCGGTTCAACAGTGCTAGTATCAATTACAATATGTTCACCTGTTAAATACTCTTTAATCCCATCTGCTCCAACCATAACTTCTTCAAGTTGTACAGGCCCTGGCAATGACATTAAAATAACTTTTGCTTCTTTCGCAACTTGCGCCGGAGTATCAACAGTAATAGCTCCTAATGATTTTGCTTTCTCTCTAGCTCCTTCAAACGGGTCGTAAACTACAGCTTTGTAATTATTTTTAATTACAGCCTCAAGCATACACATACCCATTCTTCCGCAACCAATAAATCCTATTGTTTCCATAAAAATATTCATTCCTTTCTAGATGTTTTGTAATTTTCGGTCGGAAATAATCTTTAGTTATTTTTGACGGAAAAGCACAAAACTCACATTTGAAAATTTATTTTTCAAACTTTTCTCCTCACTAAATACTTTATTGACTAATATTTAAATTTCACTTTTCCCAAGAAAAGATTTAGTAGTTCTTTTTAAACCTTGTCTAAAGATCGTTTTCTCGTATAAAGCTACTTTTCCATTGTAATCATATACCAAAAATGACGTGCTTATAATTGGTTCTTCGCTTTGAATTTCCATCAATAAAGCGTCCTCCCCTTTTATTATTGTTGCCTCTTGCTGTTCTTCACCGCCAGCAAATACAACTCCAAAGTTTAATTCCAAAACTCTAAAAAGAGATTGTGACACACCATAAACTGAAAAATAACCTTCGTTCAGCCCTGGTGCAACATGACACGGAAGAAAACTTTCGGTCAACCACATAGGTTGATTGTCAACACATCTAATTCGTTTAAAATAATAACATTCCGTTCCAACAGCAACTTTCAATCGTCTTGCTAGTTTTTCATCTGCTTCAATTATTTTCATAAAAACAATTTTTGTACTAGGAACATGTCCTGCGACTTTAACTTCTTCAGAAAAATGATTCATCCATGTCCAGTCGTTAGAATTAACGTCATTAACATAGGTGCCTTTCCCTTGAACTGTACGCAAAACGCCCTTATCAATTAACCTTTTGTACGCTTTTCTCACAGTAACACGGCTTACGTTGTATTTTTTTTGCATTTCCGTTTCACTAATGAAAAGAGTACCTTTCTTAATTTCTCCCTTTGCAATACCTTGCAAAACATCACTGGCAATCATTTTATATAACGGTTGTGAATTTTCTCTAGATACCATATACAACTCTCCTCAGTTCATTAAGGCAAGACCGTTTCAATCGTATTATTTAAGTTATATTATCTTGTATTATATTATATCTTTTTTTCGATAAAAAATCAAGGGTATTTATGAAATTTATATAGATTTGTTGATGTTTACTACAATTAAAACTGTTAAATTATACACATTTTACAATCTTGTACTTAATTTACAAGATACAAGTAATACAAGTTAATAAAAAGAAATAATACAAGTTTAGAATAATTTTCAAAAAAAAAAATCACAAGAGCAATTCTTGTGATTTAATAATTTTATATGATAATAGTTATGCCATTGATTATCAAAAGCAAATAAGAAACTTTCAAAAATAGTTCTTTGCTTACTTTTTTATGTAATATATTTCCTAGTACAAGCCCTCCCGCCAATGCAATTATACCAAATATTGAATATTCAATTGCTTGTGGCGTGTAATATCCTAAGGAAATATGTTCGATAAGTAGCCAAGAGTTTAATATTATCCAAACGGAAGACAATGAGGCCCTAAAAGTGTTTTTGTCTTTAAATACCTGTGAAGCGTATATAACAAGTAACGCTCCCCCCGATACAAACAAGCCGTGCATTATCCCCGCCAAAATTATTACCATTATAGCTAATGGTTTAGACAAATTCATCTCTTTTTTGGAAAAAATCATGTAAAGCCCAAACAACAAAAGAAAAACTCCATAAATTATAAGCAATAAATCTAAGTCAACTATCTGCTTTAGCAAAGTCGCTGTAGCCATTCCTATTGCCATAAAAACTACTATTTCAAGCATCTTTTTAAAGTCAATGCTCTTAAAATTTGTAACAACAATAAAAATACTTGCGAGGAGTGCAAATAAGTTGAGTGTAGCCCTCGCTTCATCTACTCCAATAAGCAACATTGTGGGAGGCATGGCTAACATTGTACCTGCAAACCCTGTTATTGTTTGAATGATATTCGAGAGAAAAACTATTAAATAAAAAAGAAAATCAATCATTTTCTCCATCCTTTCTATGCGTTTCCGACGGTTAATGAATAAGATTAAAAAACTAAACTGCAAAAAAATCCATACTCATTTTGAGAAAATCAAATTAATTTTTTATTAGTTCAAACATTTTTGCACAATTATATCACATAGAAAAATTTCTGTCAATAGGCATTTTTTTAGTTTTCTTATTTTTTTGCAAATTAAATCCTAAAAATAAAGCAAGGAAATAACGAAAAATCTATCGTTATTTCCTTGCTATTTTTTTGCTGTAAAAGATAATTTTATTTATTATCTTCCTTGTTATTTGCTAGTTTTTCTGTAAAGAACATATATTTATTTTTACCAGCATTTTTAGCTTGATACAGTGCAGAATCAGCTTGTTGTGTTAAAATTTCAAAGTTTGTTCCATATTTTGGAATTGTAACAATACCAATACTTACACTAACATTTTCAAGAGAAACATCGCCTATTGAAATATTATTTACATTGCGAAGAATTCTTTCAAAAACTTCGTTAACAACTTTTTCATTTGGAATATTTCTTAAAAGAAGGATAAATTCATCTCCACCCATTCTTCCCAAAATGTCACCAGCGCGAAGGCTTGCTTTAACAGCGCTTACAAAATCTTGTAAATAAATATCCCCAGTGTGATGTCCGTGAGTGTCATTAATCTCTTTAAAATTATCAACATCAAGTATAGCAAGTGCCATTATTCCGTCTTTTTCATTATGATTTGCAATAGCGTCGGCTACTTTTTCCGTCGCAGCTACACGGCTGTACGTCCTTGTCAAACTGTCAGTTTCTATGGTAGTTTGCAAGCTATTTGTTAAAGAATAACTTGATTCAAGGGCAGCAATTAACGCTTTTCTATTTCGGTTTGCAAGAATTGTATTAATTGTAAAGTAAGCAACAAAAATTGTAATTAACCCAAGTACAAATAAAAGTATACTTAAATTCATATCCTCAAGCATATTTTCATTTACTTCTGTTAAAACGATGCTTATAACGCACCAATCTGTGTTTGGAATTGCAATCATAACAGCCGAACGTTCTTGTCCTTGAATAAAATAATTAAGAAGAACTGTATTTTGTTCAAGCAAATCTTTTTTAATAGACTCGGTAGTATGACCATTGTAAATATTCAAAGATTCAATAAAAGTGTACATATCCCCATCTTTAAACAAATTATCGTTACTTCCGCTTATATGGAGCGGCTCGCCGTCTATTGTGCAAAGATGATAAAATGCCTCCCCACCGAAACTTTTTAAAGTAAGTAGTTCAACAAAATTGCACAACCTATAAACACCATAAATTTCCCCTATTTTTTCTTCACCGTCAAAAATATTCGTTGCAAAAATTATGATTTCTTCTTCCGAGTCAACTAATTTAACGGGAGAAATAATCTCAACTTCATTGCCTACAGCCCTGCCATAAATTTCGCTTATATTCCCTTCTAAAACTTCGCCCTTTGTGTTTATTGCATTTTTTCCGTCAAAAGAAAAGTATATTTCATCAAAGTGAGAAATTAATTCTGCATTTACAAAATTGTCAATTAAATCAGGATTTACTTCCCCGTCATCAACTTCAACAAATTCGTTTAATGTCAAAAGTAAATTCCTTGAATCTTGAACCATTAACTCCACTTTATCAGAAAGCCCCGCTGCTATTTCAACCAAAAATTCGTCCGTTATTTTTTTAGTTTCATCTTGAACAAAACTTGTAAAATAAAACATCATGACTAATGTTAAAAATCCTGTCAAAATTCCAAGCCAATGAAGCATTGTTAACGATTTAGGCTTTTTATTTAACTCAGAATTGTTATTATCATTTTTAAAATTATTTTTTTGCTGTTCAATTTTTTCCTTATTTTCAGCAGAAACAATATTTAATTCCTCAAAGGACATAGGTTTTGAGAACAAATAACCTTGGGAGTAATCTACACCATTTCTAATGAGTTCTTTTTGCATAGAAACAGTTTCAACAAATTCAGCAATTAGTTTAACTTTCATCTTCGAACCCATATAACTAATACTTTCCAAAATTTGATTATATGTGTTATCTGTGCCTAAAAGTTGCGTTAATGAGCCATTTATTTTCAAATAATCCACATTAAGATTACCAAATTCTATGAAATTTGCATAGCCAGAACCAAAGTCATCAACTGCGATTTTAAACCCAAATTGCTTAACTTTATGGATAAATTCACGCAATTTTTCTAAATCTTCGAATTTTTCTGTTTCAACTAACTCAAATATAAAGTGGTTTGTCTTTGTCATAGTTCTAAGTTTTTCAAAAATTGCATTTTGAAATTCAGGGGAAAAAACGTCATATGCCGAAATGTTTATTGTGATAATTTCATCTCTATCTTCAAAAATATCCAAAACTTTTAAAACCATACAAAGGCTTAAAGGAAGGTAAAGATTGTATTTTTTTGCAACCTCCATAAAATTCCCAGGGAAAAGCATTTTACCCTCAGGAGTTTGTATTCGCATTAGTGCCTCATATGCAAAAAAGCAGTCCTTTTTATTGTCATAAATCCCTTGGAAATATGGGATAACAAGGTTTTCTTTTATTACATTATTTAGCGTTGCAACAAGCTCAAATTCCTCTTGAATATTTTCACTGGTGGAGTTTTCAATATCACAAAGATTATATCTTCTTTTTGCAACTTCAATTGTTTCATCAACAGAAAATTCCGCTAATTTTTGTATAGTTGCCCCTTTTAAAGTAAATGTAAAATTGTTCACAAAAGTTATTTTCTTATTGGAATTATTTTCAATAAGTAACTTCGTTGTTCCACATTGCTTGAATAAATTTTGCACTAATTCAGTGAATTTTTTATCGGTAAGCTTATTTGTAATAGTAAAGAAAAAACTAGAAGTATCATATCCATAAAAATTAAAACTATAATCTTTATATTCATCTTGTAAAAAATCAACAATAGTTTTAATATTTTCATCACAAGCTTTTGAAAAAAATTCTTCCCCTAAAGAGATTGCCTGTTTATTAGAGTTTTCAATTGAAATAAAACAAATTTGCGAATGGTCTTGTTCAGTTTGCTCATGCAAAAATTCATTCATCGACTTAATTCCATCTTGAGATTTAAGGGATAATTTTGCTTTAAGCTTGTTTTCTTTTTCAATTAACGCTCCACTCAAGAAATAATTATACGCAACGCCAAAACGCTGATGAACTGAATTTATTTCTTTCATAAAATCAATATTTTCTTCCGATAGTGAAGATATATCATCAAAAGGTGAGAAGTCAATTTTTATATAATTTTCCTTTTCCGCAAGGGTTAAAAAACTGCAAGAGCCGTTTAATAGCTGAATTTGACCATCTTTTGTTCCGATTTCTCCAAGCAAAAACGCACCACTTACACCAGTCTTTTTGAAAGGTTTCATTTCCCATGCAGCTATGCTATTTGCAAAAACTTTTCTAAATAAACAAGAATAACATGAAACAGTTTCAACAGAAATATTTTGTAATTCTCCGCAAATTTCACGCCAACTCTCAACACTACGCAACGGACTTACATAACCAATTTTGAACTTTTGTCCATTCCAAATATTAGGGTGGTGAACACGCATTTTTCCATTTGCGCTATATTGTAAAAATCTAGTTGTGCTGTTATAATCCTCAAGAACGATTGGAAAACGTAGCAAAATATTAGTGGCTGTCCCATCTTCTAAACTTTTATTTTCGTAAAAATTTGTGATACCAAGGGCTTGATTAAACCACGCCGTTCCGTCAATATTTTCAACTGTATCAATATATTGTCCATCCGTTTCAGTGATAGTAAAAGTATCGCTTATAGCAGGGTGACCTGTAACAATATTTGAATAAGGCAAAATGTAGTCTTTTCCAATTAAAGCGATTGCATAAGAATTACGATAAATCCCATTTTCGTCAAATAAAACAGAGTGACTACCCTCCAAAGAGGAAAAACCGCAAACTCCACCGCTTAAAATTGTATTTTCAACTGATTTATCCAGTTTATCAATAATATCAGATGTATAGGGAATTTTTTCGTCAAAGAATAAAAACCCTGTACCACCGTTATATTCATTAATGTAATTTGCAATGGAATTAACAATATCTTCAGTAGAATAACCCTCAACAGATTGAATTTTTGTAGTAAAATTACTATGTTCAAACTGAATAATTGAAATTAGAGTATCGTTATCATAAGTTTCCCCGTCAAAAATTATCCCAGAAACATTACAGCCGATAATGGACGCAAACGGAAGCAGTTCCTTAATATTTTTTGCCATATCAAGAAACATTTTTTCATCATTTGAGGAAGGGTGAATACGAACTAAACACTTATTTCCATCATTTAATTTATTTTCTTCAATCCATTCTTTTATCTGTAACGGATTTTTATAAATATTATTTAAGGTTTTCATATTTATACCCTTTCAGTTATTTGAGCTAAGTAAGTTGCAAAAATTGTTCACTATTATCCAAATTATATCATATAACCCTGCTCTTTTCAAGTAGTTTAATAACATTCTACATATGTTTTATTAACAAATGGTTAATATATATAACAAATGGCGTGAGAAAACTTATACTTAGTTTCTCACACCATTCTTAAATTTATTCTTTATAACTAGCTAAAATTGCACCCTCACCCGCTGAAGAAACTAATTTTCTGTAACGAGCAAGCCAACCGTTCACTTTTCTAAGTGCAGGTTGAACAAAATTTGCTTTTCTGTTTGCCATTTCTTCATCTGAAATAGCAAGGTTAATTGTACCAGCTGTGATGTCGATTTCGATTATGTCGCCGTTTTGGATAAGGGCGATTTCTCCACCACTTGCCGCTTCTGGGGAAATATGTCCGATTGCAGCACCTCTAGTTGCGCCCGAAAAACGCCCGTCAGTGATTAACGCAACAGTTTTATCAAGTCCCATTCCCGCAAGTGCAGAAGTTGGTGACAACATCTCTCTCATACCAGGGCCGCCTTTTGGACCCTCATAACGGATTACAACTACATCACCGTCAGTGATTTCTTTTCCAAAAATTGCAGCGATACAATCTTCTTCGCTCTCGTATACTTTCGCACAGCCTTTGTGTTGTAACATTTCAGGTGCAACTGCTGAACGTTTAACTACACAGCCACCTGTTGCAATATTACCGAATAAAATTGCAATTCCGCCAGTAGCTGAGTTAGGGTTTTCAATATCCTTGATAATTTTTGTGTTAGAATTTTTATATTTAGCAATATTTTCTCCAACAGTTTTTCCAGTAACAGTCATTAAAGAAGTGTCAATCAAGTTTTTCTTAGCAAGTTCAGCCATAACAGCTGGAACTCCACCCGCTGCGTGTAAATCCTCAATATGGTCATGTCCAGCTGGGGATAATTTACAAAGGTTAGGCGTATTTTCTGAAACTTCATTAATTAAATTTAAGTCAAGGTCAACCTGTGCTTCATTTGCAATTGCAAGCAAGTGAAGTACGCTGTTTGAGGAACAACCAAGTGCCATATCAGTTGCTAAAGCATTTTTTATAGCTGCTTCATTAACAATATCACGAGGTTTTATATCTTTTTCCACAAGGTTCATAATTTCCATACCCGCATGTTTAGCAAGGCGAGTTCTTTCCGAAGTGAAAGAAAGTGCAGTTCCGTTAGTTGGAAGTGCAAGACCTAAAACTTCCGCTAAACAGTTAAGTGAGTTAGCAGTGAACATTCCTGAACAAGATCCGCAAGTAGGACAAGCTTTTTGCTCGATTTCACATAGTCCAGCTTGGTCAATTTTACCAGATTTATACGCTCCTACAGCTTCAAACATTGAGGATAAACTCATTGAGTTGTCACCAAGTTTTCCAGCAAGCATAGGTCCGCCCGAAACTACGATTGACGGAATATTTACACGCAATGCGCCCATCATCATACCAGGAACGATTTTATCACAGTTTGGAACTAAAACAAGTCCGTCAAAGCGGTGACCAATCGCCATAGATTCAACGCTATCAGCGATTAATTCTCTTGAAGCAAGGGAATATCTCATGCCCTCGTGTCCCATTGCAATACCGTCGCAAATTCCAATTGCAGGGAAAACAATAGGCGTTCCCCCAGCCATTCTAATTCCAGCTTTTACAGCTTCGGTAATTTTATCTAAATGCATATGCCCAGGTACAATTTCAGAATGAGCGGAACAAATACCAATAAGTGGTCTTTCCATTTCTTCGTCAGTTAATCCAAGTGCATAAAAAAGCGAACGTGATGGTGCAGCTTCAACACCTTGCAATATTTTTTTACTTTTCATTTATACCATTCCTTTCAGAGGGCAAGCCCTTTGTTATTAGTTTTTAATTTTATATTACTCTCAAATTTCGTGGTAACAATCTTCTTCCCATTTTTGTGGGTTTGTGTCGATATATTCCCAAATATTTAAGTATTCTTTTTCGTTTCTTATTATGTGGTCGTGGTATCGGAATTGCCAAATTTTACGCCCTTTTGCATTATCTAATAAATTAGTTTTTTTGTTGTAATTGATTTTAATGTACATATAATATCACCAATTGTAGGGCAAGGGCTCTGCTCTTGCCGCTCTATTTCAATTATCATATGCATATGATTGGGCATAATAACATAATTTGAAATTATTATATTCGGATAACGTATTAATAGTGCATTTACTTCTTCTTTTACTATATTTCCTATTTGCGATAGACGGCAAGAGCAGAGCCCTTGCCCTACAACAATTTCCCCAAATAAACATTCACGATTATGGGTACAAATTGTTAGGAAATATGCTCCATTTTGAGAATAATCATAATCTTTTAATCGAATTAGCTTTCGTTTTTGTAATTCCATTTATTCTCCCAACTGAAAAATCATGTTTCACAATGTTTAACCCTTTGATTTAAGTATTTTGCTAAACAATACATCTAAACAAAGTCCAGCGGTAATAATTATCCCTCCGATAAGATTTATAACTACAATTTCGCCAATTAAAATGCTGTCAACTATTATTCCAGTGAAAACTTGTCCAATAAAAATTAACACCGAAAGTCCATATGACGGGATTTTTCTTACACAAATCATTGATAATAAAACAGTTACTGTTCCAATTGCACCGCCTGTATAAATTAACCAATTTGTTGGCAATGAAAAATCTACTATCATAGGCTCTTTTAGTCCAAGTACCAATAAAACTAAAATTGAACCTAATAAACCGATTATATATGTATAAGCTGTGCTCACTGTTGTGTTAGTTCGTTCAGCCAAATTTCCGTTGATAACACGTTGTAAAACTAGGGCTGCACCTACTGAAAATGACAAAAGCATTGCTATCAAATCCACTTGTCTTATCATAAAAACTGCACCCACAAGCATAACTGCAAAGGCAATCAAACGCAATGGTTTTAATTTATATGTTTTCATTCCGAAAAGTCCGAATTGGTCAATAATAAGACCCATAATACTCTGCCCTAAAAGCCCTAAAGCCAAAATTGCGGACACTCCAAGAGGTTCAAAAGCGTAACTGTTACCGACTGTTGCGATTACACCCATTACACCTCCGAGGTATAAATACCAAGGTTGCATATTTTTAAAAGGGTTAACTTTTTTCACAATCATAACTACTGTCATAATTGTTAATCCTACAATATGGATTAATATCGTAGAGCTGTAAAGTCCTACTTCTGCTGCCAAACCGCCGTTCGCAGTTATCATAATTGAAATTAGCATACCTGTTATTAAGGCTATGATATAGTACATATTTTCTCCTATAAAAAAGGGAGGGCAATTAAACCCTCCCTTACAAAATTTGTGGAATATTTGCTTTTGTTTTGCGTTTTTCTGACAAGTGCAAGCTTTGTACCTAAGATTATTGCATTTTCATTCGATGAAACTGCCCGCTAATAGCGAAAACTTACAGTTTTCTTATTAGCTACATTTCCGTCGCAAAAAATTATCTCTACTCTTGCTTTGTTGTAGTTTTTTATTTGTTACTCTTTGCATTTTTCGTGATTTTTGCGACTTTTTAGCTTTTTATTTTGTTCGCTTGCTATTTTTGACAGGTTTATACTATTTCGAGTTTTTCGCTTGTTGCGACAAGCGAGCAAGGACTCTGTCCCTGCACCCTGCAAGCCTTTAAAAATGCTTGACCGAAACTTTTAACTTGTGTAATTAATACTTTGCTAGTTCTCACAAATTCCGACCTCGCAGAAACAAAATTATCCTATAGCTCTATGTATAGTGCGGGCAAGCCAGCGGGGGCTCCCCGCTTATTTTTTAAGCCAGCTCATAAGTTTTCTTAGTTTAGTACCAACAACTTCAACTTCGTGTTCAGTTTCCATTCTTCTCATAGCAAGGAAGTGAGCTCTACCAGCAGAAGTGTTTTCAGTAATCCAGTTTCCAGCGAAAGTACCGTCTTGGATTTCAAGAAGAACTTTTTTCATTTCTTTTCTAGTTTCTTCAGTGATAATTCTCTTACCAATTGTGTAGTCACCGTATTCAGCAGTGTCAGAAATTGAATATCTCATACCAGCAAAACCGCCAGCATTGATTAAGTCAACGATTAGTTTCATTTCGTGTACACATTCAAAATATGCCATTTCAGGAGCGTATCCAGCTTCAACTAATGTGTCAAAACCAGCTTTCATAAGCTCAGTTACACCGCCACAAAGTACAGCTTGTTCACCAAATAAGTCAGTTTCAGTTTCTTCTTTGAATGAAGTTTCAAAGATACCAGCTCTACCACCACCGATTGCTGAAGCATAAGCTAAACCTAAGTCAAATGCTTTTCCAGTAGCGTTTTTGTGTACAGCGATTAGACAAGGTACACCTCTACCCTCTAAATATTGTGAACGTACAGTGTGTCCAGGGCCTTTTGGTGCAATAAGGAATACGTCAACTCCTTCAGGAGCTACGATTTGATTAAAGTGAATAGCAAAACCATGAGCAAACATTAACGCATTACCTTCAACTAGGTTTTCTTTAATGCTTTCGTTGTAAATTTGAGTTTGGTTTTGGTCAGGAGCTAATATCATAACAATGTCAGCTCTTTTTGCAGCTTCCGCTGTGTCATATACTTCAAAGCCAGCAGCTTTTGCATCAGCAACACTTTTTGAAGATGGTCTTAAACCGATAATTGTGTTTACTCCACTTTCTTTCAAGTTAAGTGCGTGTGCGTGTCCTTGGCTACCATAGCCGATAATCGCTACTGTTTTTCCTTCCAATAATTGTAAGTTACAGTCTGAATCATAATACATTTTTGCCATTTTAAAATCCTCCTAAAATATTAAATAAAACTAATGTTTTTATTTGACTAAATAAATGTTTTGTGCTCTAAATCAAGGGCAGTCACACCTGAACGGCACATTTCCACAACTTTAAAAGTCATAGCAATTTCCAAAAATTCATCAATTTGACCGTTTGAAGCAACGATTTCACCTACTAAATTTTCTTTGTCAAAGCTAATTATTTTTCCGCTGTGCTCGAATAATAACTCTTGAATTCCTTTAAGTTCATTCTCTGTATAAGCAATTTTTATAAGTAAAAGTTCCTTTGCAACAGTCTTTTCATAAGGCAAGACTACCGCATCAAGAACATATTCGATTTTTTGCAACTGCATATTTATATGCCAGTGGTCAATATCCCCGTTATCAACAATTAAAATCGTTATTCTTGAGATATTTGGATTTGAGGTTTCCGCTACTGTAAGCTGTTTAATATTAATTCCACGCCTTGAAAAAACGTTGGAAACACGGGTCAATGCACCCTGTCTATTTTTAACTAAAACAGAAACAATAAGCCTATCTTCGTGAGTAGTTGGGTTAATGTTAGTCATTTTAATAATCAATCCTTTCTGGATATTTTGTGTGTCTTTTTCACAGCCAATAATAAAGTGAAAAAGTTTCCTTCTTAAGGGACGAAAAACACAAAATTCCTAATCAGAAAAATCTTATTTTTCTGATTTCCCCTCCTCGAAAATTATATCTTCAGCACCTTTTCCTGGTGGAATCATTGGGAAAATGCTATCATCTTTATCAATAACAAAATCACAAATAGTTGGAACTTTGTTTGAAAATATTTCCTTAATAACACTTGCAACTTCGCCATTTTCAGTTACTTTGTACCCAACGCAACCAAAAGCTTGTGCAAGTTTTACATAGTCAGTTTTTCTACCAATATTTGTGTTTGAATAACGTGCGCCATAGAACATTCTTTGCCATTGTCTAACCATTCCAAGCACTCCGTTGTTTAAAATGCAAACCTTAATATCTAAATTTTCAGAAACAATTGCAGCCATTTCTTGCAAATTCATATGGAAACTTCCGTCGCCTGTAATAAGCACAACTTCCCTATCAGGGTGAGCGACTTTTGCACCAATTGCAGCCCCTAAACCAAATCCCATTGTACCCAATCCACAAGAAGAAACGAAAGTTCTTGGCTCTTTGAATTTATATCTTTGAGCAGTATGCATTTGATGTTGTCCAACATCGGTTACAATAATTGCTTTATCGGAAACATTTTTATGTATTTCTTCCAAAACGTTTAAAATATTAACGTTGCCCTCTTTACTAATAGGAAGCAAAGGTTGTTTTCCTTTATATTCGTTCAAAGAATTTACCCATTCGCTATGGTCTAATTCCTCAATTTTTTCAGTTATTATGTCAAGTACAACTTTTGCGTCACCATGAACCCAAAGGTGTGACTTAACATTTTTGCTATGTTCAGAAGTGTCAATATCAATGTGAATTATCTTCGCATTTTTCGCAAAGGCATTGCGGTTTCCAGCAACTCTGTCATCAAATCTTGCTCCAATCGCAATAAGCAAATCGCATTCAACAGAAGCTTTATTTGAAACAGGAGTTCCGTGCATACCAATCATTCCAAGGTATAATTCGTGGTCGAAAGGCATCGAAGTTAGTCCCATCATAGTCACTGCCACTGGGCAATTAATTTTTTCAGCAAATTTAACTAATTCATCACTTGCATCAGAAAAAACTACTCCTCCACCTGCGTAAATAAGTGGTTTTTTCGCTTCACGGATTAATTCCGCCATGCTGTCAAATTTTTTATCTTTAGAAAGCTTAAACTCTCTCTTTTCAATTTTTTCTAAAGGAGTATACTCAAACTCCTCAACAGTAACATTTTTAGCAATGTCAATTAAAACAGGTCCAGGTCTTCCAGAAATTGCCACCTCAAACCCTTCTCTAAGCACATTTGCAAGGTCTTTAACATCGTCAACAAGGTAGCTATTTTTTGTAATAGGCATTGCAATACCAGCAATATCAATTTCTTGGAAACTATCACGTCCAATAAGGCTTTTCCCTACGTTACCAGTGATTACAACCAGTGGAATTGAATCCATATAAGCATTTGCAATCCCAGTAATTGTGTTAGATGCACCAGGTCCAGAAGTTGCAAGGACTACACCAGGTTTTCCTGTAACTCGTGAATAACCGTCCGCTGCGTGAGTTGCACCTTGTTCATGAGAAGTTAAAACATGATTTATTTTATCTTTATGCATATATAATGCATCGTGAATGTTTAAAATCGCTCCCCCAGGATAACCAAAAACAGTATCTACGCTTTGTTCTAAAAGCACATTTATTAGTATTTCAGAACCATTTATTTTCATATTTTATATAATTCCTTTCAATCCACTATGACAACACACCACTATAAAGTGCTAAAGCAGAGATTATAGAATTAGCACTTGTTTTGATATGGTCGAGTAAAATAATAACACATAATTAACATTTTGTCAAGGCGGGGCAACCCCGCTGTTATGCCCGCGTTATTTTTTTG
>CAYJLB010000009.1:3801-18428 GCA_964370845.1 uncultured Oscillospiraceae bacterium | reverse complement strand
GCGGGCATGGATGCAACGTCACGTTGCTTGACAAAATGGATATTGTGTGATATACTTACTACATTACATAGCTAATGTAGTAGCGAATATGTTGAGAAAGGAGTGCTTTTTTATAAATGAAAATTAGTTTTGACAGCATAGTGCCTGTGTATAAGCAAATCGCACAAGGGATTGAAGATGACATAATCCTTGGAAAACTAAAAGAGGGTGAAGCTAGTTACTCTCAATTAATTATCTCAAAAGAGCTAGGAGTAAACCCTGCAACCGCAGCAAAGGGAATAAATCTTCTTGTACAAAAAGGAATTTTAGTAAAGCAAAGGGGGCTTTCTATGACAGTAGCAATTGGAGCAAAAAACGTTATATTAAAAGAAAAAACTGAAAATGACATAACCTCAAAAGCTGTGGAATTAATTGACGAAGCAAAAAAAGTAAACTTGTCTAAAGAAGAATTACTTACAATAATTGATAAATTATTTTGATTAGAAATTTATTTTAACAAGAAAGGAATGATTATTTTATGGAAAATTCAATTATAACCCTTGAAAATTTAACAAAAGATTATGCAAATCTCAAAGCCTTAGACAACCTTACCTTAAATATAGAAAAGGGTAGTATTCTCGGACTTATCGGGAGAAATGGAAGCGGAAAATCTACTCTTATGAAAATTCTTGCTGGAAAACTTGATAACACTGGAGGAGAGGTGAAAATTTTTGGTGAAAATCCAATGGATAACCTAAAAGTTTTGAACAAAACAATTTATTCCTACCACAATTATGTTTATTCGGGAAGTATGAATTTGCAAACAATTATGGACTGTTACTCCATTATGTTCGATAAATTTGACAAGCAATTTGCAATTGGATTGCTAAAATATTTTGAGCTGAAAGGAAAAATGAAATACAAATCACTTTCTCAAGGAATGTCAGCAATTTTTAACTTTTCAATGGCACTAGCCTCCCGCTGTGAACTTACAATGTTTGACGAACCAACCCTTGGAATGGACGTTACGGTGCGAAAATCTGCCTATGATGTTTTGCTTAGAGAATTTGCACAAAATCCACGAACTTTCATTATTTCAAGCCACTTAATAAACGAGCTTGAACCTGTATTATCTAACGTTTTGTTACTAGAGAAAGGAAAGAAAATTGTTTATGATGATGTTGATACTCTTAGAAATAGTGCTTTCCGTGTTGACGGGGATAATAGTTGCATACTTGATTTCATAAAAGGGAAAAAAGCTATAGAAGTAGTAAATTCTCCCCTACAAAGTTTTGCAATTGTTGAGGAAAAAGTTACTGAACAAATTTTAAATGAAACAAAAGCTAAAAATCTGCAAGTTTCAAATGTTAATTTAGAAGATTTGTTTGTATATTTAACAAAAGATAATAAGGAGGGTGAACTAGAATGTCTATGGTAAAAGAAAATTTAACAAATATTAAAAAACTGATTAAACACTCCCTTAACGAGGATAAAAATATATTAAAATTTATTGTATTAATTTACGGATTGCTTTCACTGTTAAACATTACGTTCCCGATTATTATAACTAATTTAACTTCAAATGAACCTGAATATATTTCAGCAAATTCAATGGGAAATGGTGTGCATTTTATCTTTTTTATTACCACAATTGTTGGACTTGCACTTTTTTCAAATTGGTCGAAAAAAATATCGATTTTCCCCACAACACAAATGACAAAAGCAATTACATACAACCTTTCTTACGCCATTGCAATGCTAAGTTTTTTAGTGCTTTATACAGCAATTTACTCCCTTACTTATCTTGCAATGTTCATCTATTCTATGGTAAATGAAAATGTGGTTTTAACAGTAGAATTTAACCTTGGTTACTCGCTTTTTGGGATAGTTGTAAACATTATAAACGCACTAATTTTGTATTCTTTAATAAATATTTTTGTTGCATTTATAAGAAAATTTGGAGCATATGGCTGGATTACTTTAGCCACAATTACTGTAATTTTAATATCTAATTTTCAGCCTGTAATTAACTATTTGAATAGATTGTTAGAGCTTTACTTTGCAGAAGATAGAATATTCTCATACTTTGTTCGAAGTATAATAATTTTAATAGTTTTTAACCTTATAGCTTACACAATTTACTACTTCACAAAAGAATATAAAACAAAAATTTACAAAAAATTAGAAGTTATAATTTTTGTTGGAATTTGCTTTACAATAACTTCACTTTCTATTTTATTTATAGAAGTCGAAGAAGTGTATTATCTACAAGAAGATTATAACGGTGTTGAATTAACCCACGATTGGGAAGTTGACGGATATTACGATATAACAGATCGGTTTGATAGCTATGTAACCTTAGAATTTGACATTTCACACCTGGAAGAAAACAGCGTAATAAATATCATTACAAACGAAAATGTTATAAATGAAGAAAAATTCGAAGAACAAATTTTTAATGATAATTTTATTTGGTCAGATTTAGTTTTGCCAACAAATGAAGTAACAGTGACAGGTGACACTTTGCTATTATCCTATAGATTGCCAATAAAAATTACAAACAATGTGGATATTTTAAGCTATGCAAAACCTACTGTTGAAGCGGAGTTAATCGGAAATGAACTTCATATAAATTACCAATACAACAAGGATTTAATATTAATTTCAATTCTGCCAATTAGTATGCTTTTTGAATTTGATGTTTTCGAAGGTAAGAATATCCAAACTTCACTTTTCCAATCCTCAAGTTCAAATAGTACAGGTCTTTTTTCCATTGAAACTAAATAAAAAAGCGGGTGTGACGAAACTACGATACTGTGTTTCGTCACACCCGCTCTTGATTTTTTTTAAAATTACGCTGATACTGTGTCAAATTGTGAGTTATAAAGCTCTGCGTAAAATCCATTTTTAGCTAAAAGTTCGTTATGATTTCCTGTTTCAATTACATCTCCGTCTTTCATTACTAGAATTAAGTCGGAATTTTTAATAGTCGAAAGCCTGTGTGCAATGACAAAAGATGTACGATTTTTCATTAGTTCGTCCATTGCATTTTGAATTTGAAGCTCCGTTCTTGTATCGATTGAAGAAGTCGCTTCGTCAAGGATTAACATTGGTTTATCAGCAATCATTGCCCTTGCGATTGTGATTTGTTGTTTTTGCCCTTGTGACAATTCCAATTTATCGTTTAGAATAGTGTCATATCCATGCTCAAGAGTTTTCACAAAGTGGTGAAGTCCCACTGCTTTTGTTGCACGTTTTAGAGTTTCTTCCGATACATTTTCACTTGCATAAATCAAATTTTCACGAAGTGTCCCTTCGAAAATCCAAGTGTCTTGTAAAACCATACTGAATTTTGAGTGAACGTCCTCTCTTTTTACATCTTTTATTGAAATATTGTCAATTAAAATGTCGCCTGAATTTATTTCATAAAAACGCATTAACAAGTTTACCATTGTAGTTTTTCCAGCTCCCGTAGGGCCTACGATTGCAATTTTTTGACCACTTTTTGCTTTTGCACTAAAATCATTTATAATAATTTTATCCTCGTCATAACCAAAGTGAACATTCTTAAATTCCACATCGCCTTTAACGTCTTTAAGCTCTTTTGTTTTGTTAGTTTCCTCAGCCATTTCTTCTTCAGCTAAAAATTCAAAAACTCTCTCAGCAGCAGCCGTTCCCGATTGTAAATTTTGCATAGATTGAGCAATTTGACCTAAAGGCTGAGTGAATAAGCGAATATAAATCATAAAAGCAACGATAATTCCAAAGCTAATTGCCCCGTTTAAAGCGAGCAATGCACCAACGATACAGACACAAACATAACCAAAGTTTCCAATAAAAGTCATCATTGGCATCATAAGTCCGGACAAAGCTTGTGCCTTAAATGCACTGGTTTTAAGCTCTTTATTTACAGAATTGAAAATATCAATAGCTTTTTCTTCCCCATTATAAGCTTTTACAACAGTGTGCCCAGCGTACATTTCTTCAATATGCCCGTTGATTTGCCCTAGATGTTTCTGTTGATTTTTAAATTGTTTTTGTGAAGTTTTCATAACTACCATCATAAAAATAAATCCTATTGCAGTAGAAAGTATTGCAGTTACTGTCAAAGCAACATTTGTAATAAACATCATAAGGACAGAGCCAACTAATAATGTAATCGCTGAGATAAAAGTACCCATTGATTGAGAAAGAGTTTGCCCGATTGTATCAACGTCATTTGTCACCCTTGACAAAACGTCACCTTTTGAGTTTTTCGAAAAATATTTCATTGGTAAGCGGTTGATTTTATCCGCAATGTCAGTTCGCAAGTTTTTCGCTGTCTTTTGCATAACAGTTGAAATCATCACACCTTGAGTGATTGAAAGAATATAACTCACTAAATAAACTATTCCAAGGAATAATCCAATAGCAAAAATAACGTCCATATCAATCCCGCTTCCGCCTTGCATAGCAGAGCCTAGCCCTTCTGTAATTGCATCTGTTAACTCGGTAAGTTTGTCAGGGCCAAATAAGGTTAAAATTGAACCCAACATAGCAAAAATAATTGCTATAATCATTAAGCCTTTTCTTTTATTTATATAATCAACCAGCTTTTTAACTGTAAGTTTCATATCTTTGGCTTTTTCCCCACCCATTTGCATTCCAGGGCCTCTTTGAGGTCGTTTATTCTTTTCGTGAGAGCCAATTTCGTAATTATCTTTAGGCATTTTTTAGTTCCTCCTCTGAAAGCTGTGATAGGGCGATTTGTTTGTACACATCACAATTTTCTAGCAATTCTCTATGTTTTCCCATTCCTACAATTTCACCGTCTTCAAGGACAATAATTTTTTCAGCATCTTTTATTGTGCCTATTCTTTGTCCTACGATTAGCATTGTAGCATCACCACATTCTTCTTTTAAAGTTTCACGCAATTTTCGGTCAGTTTTATAGTCTAGCGCTGAAAATGAATCATCAAATATGAAAAATTCAGGTTGTCTATAAACGGCTCTTGCTATGGAAATTCTTTGTTTTTGTCCACCTGAGAAATTTCTTCCTCCTTGAGCAACGTGAGCTTCATATTTATTGTCTAAATTAGAAACAAAGTCGGAAGCTTGTGCAATTTCAACAGAAGAAGCTAAATCCTCACCGTCTTTGTGAGAGGCATCGTTGTCCCCAAAAGCTACGTTAGTTTTTATAGTTCCTGTGAATAAAACGGAGCGTTGCGAAACATATCCAATCAAGGAATTTAAAGCGTTTTTAGTGTATTCTTTTACATTTAAACCGTTGACCAAAACTTCACCTTCAGTAACATCATAAAATCTTGGCAACAAATTAATTACTGTACTTTTACCGCAACCAGTTGAACCGATAAATGCGATAGTTTCCCCTTTTTTAGCGGAAAAATTAATATTTTTAAGGACGTAATCATCAGCTCCTGGGTACTTAAAGCTTACATTTTTGAACTCAACATCGCCTTGTTTTCCAGATAAACCTTCAGTGGAATTTCCTTCTTTAATGCTGCCTTTTGTGTCAAGAACTTCGTTAATACGACGTGCGGAAACACTCGCTCTTGGAAGTAACATAAATACCATTACAAGCATCATAAAGGCCATAATTACTTGCATTGCATAAGATGAAAATACTATCATATCCGAGAATAAAGTTATTTTATCAGGTCCCATTGCTTCATTGATTAAAACTGCGCCAACTAAATAAACTGCAAGGACTAAACCGCTCATTATCATTTGAATACTTGGCATTAAAAATGACATTGTTCTTGCTGTAAAAAGGTTTACATTTGTTAGTTCTTCATTTGCTTTTTCAAACTTTTCACCTTGATAATTTTCAGCATTATAAGCTCTTACAACGCTTAATCCATCTAAACTTTCCTTAGAAACTTTGTTAATATTATCAGTTAAAGTTTGTAATCTTTTAAATCTTGGAACTGCAAGAAAAAGGCAAATTCCTACTATTAAAATTAAAACTAGCACCGCAACGCCCGTTACAATTGTCCAAGATTGGTTTTTATCCGCAATTTTCACAATCGCCCACACAGCGGTAATAGGCGCTTTTACAAGCATTTGCATACCCATTACGATAAGCAATTGAACTTGTGTAATATCGTTTGTAGTTCTTGTTATAAGGCTTGAAGTTGAAAAAGAGTTTACTTCTTTCATAGAAAATCCCATTACTTTTTCAAACATTTTCGACCTTGTGATAAAAGAAAAAACAGCAGCAATATTTGCAGCTATAACAGCTACTACAATTGAAAGCACTAAACTTCCCACAGCGCATAAAATCATACTTATTCCAGCAGAATAAATGTCGCTCATTGCACTTCCCTCAGTTTGTACAAGCATTGTAATTTCCGACATATAATCGGGGAGAGCAAGGTCTAAATAAACTTGCAAACAAGTAAATATTACAACCAAACCTGCAAGCAAATATTCTCTAAGAGATAATTTTTTTATTAACTTAATCATCGTATTCCTCCAAATTTATAGGTGCATTTTGTTCCATAATCGATTTAATTCTTCCCATTTTCTCAAAAAAATCTTCAAGTTCAGCCATACCGAATTCGTCGATAACTTTCCCCATAACTTCAAACATTTTTTCCTTTAAATCATTGGCAAGGGAAATTCCTTTTTCCGATAATTTTAATATCTTCGCCCTTGAATCACGGGTAGAATTAGTTTTAATAACTAAACCTTTTCCTTCTAGTTTTTTAATTAAAACCGCCATTCTCGCCGAACTCATTTTTAAGTTTTTACATATTTCCGCCGAGGTAACTTCCGTTTTTGCTTCATACAAATATTTTATGACAGCAAATAAACCTACTTCACTTTTATTCAATTCCTCAAAAGTCTTTTGTGGGCGATTATTGTGAAATAATTCAAGCACATAATAAATGTCTTCTTTTTTCGCCATATTAAAATTCAGTCCTTTCTTTGTTTAATACTAACATAGTTAGTTTCTAACATAGTTAGTTTCTAACTGGGTTAGTATTTAACCTAGTTAGCATTATAACATAACTAACTAGGTTAGTCAATACCTTTTTTAAAAAAATTTTTCCATATAAAAAAACGTAGGACGAAAATAAATTCCGTTCCTACGTTATTTTATACAGTTATATTTGGGTTGCTTTTGCTTGTGTATTCAAAAGAGTTATTTCCAATTTTTTCAGTAAATTCAGTACTTGGCATAGGTTTTGCGAAATAATATCCTTGCGCAATATCACAACCTAAGCTCTTTAAAAATTCAACTTGCTCAATGGTTTCAACGCCCTCAGCTACAGTTTCAATTTCAAGTTCTTGTGCCATTTTAACAACACATTCGATAACAATATTTCCTTTTGGCGATTTTTCACCGTCAACAAGAAAACTTCTATCCATTTTAATTACGTCAACGTCCAAATTTTTCAAAAGTCCTAAAGAAGAATACCCAGAGCCAAAATCGTCCATTGAAAGCTTAAATCCGCTCTTATGCAATTTCTCAAGTGTGGAAATTAACACAGTTTCGTTTTCAAGAATTGTACTTTCAGTAAGCTCAATTTCAATATATTTTCTTGGCACACCCGCAAGGTCAGTGATTTTTTTAATCTCAGTAATAAATTCAGGGTTATTAAGGTGCAAACGAGAAAAGTTTACTGATACAGGCACAGGTTCAATCCCTGCGTCCAACCATTTTCTTATAGTTGCACACACATTTTTAAGCATTTTTTTGTCAAGGTCAACAATAAATCCATTACTTTCAAAGACAGGGATAAAATCACTAGGAAAAATCATTTTTCCGTCCGCTTCAAACCAACGAACCAAAGCCTCCGCTCCAGCAATTTTTCCAGATTCAATATAAAATTTAGGTTGCAAGAAAGTCACAAACTCATTATTATATAAAGCAGAAGTCATTTTATTTGTAATTTCAGTGTTCTTAATTAAATTACTCTTATAATTATCATTATAATCAGCAATTATAGATTTCTTAGTTTGTTTCGCCATATTGTGTGTAATTGTA
Organism: uncultured Oscillospiraceae bacterium; assembly: GCA_964370845.1. GTDB lineage: Bacteria > Bacillota > Clostridia > Oscillospirales > Ruminococcaceae > CAYJLB01. The sequence goes on along the minus strand of CAYJLB010000009.1, from coordinate 10,456 downwards.
ACTTTATCAATTATTGCATTTACATCAGTTTCGCCTTTTTTAATAAAATATCGTGCATAACGAAAATCTAAATTGTATTCACGAAGATTTTTATAACTTTCAAGGTATAATTGTTCAAACACCTCTTTGTTTTCAGCAAAAGTAACAGCAAAATTTTTCTCAGAAAAAACAATGAATTCATCTGCTTTTATTCTTGCAGCTAAAAAGTTAGGTTCATTTACTGATTTTAAAACCTTACCGAAAGTTTCAATAAGTTCATTACCTGTTTCATAATTATAAATTTCATTCAAAATTTTAAAGTTTACAACATCAATTTTTGTACAAGCAAACTCCAAATCAGGCTTAAATTGAAGCATTTCTTTCATCATACGTTTAAAATATGGAAGATTTGGTAAGCTCGTTAATTTATCATAATAAGCAACAGTTTTTATATTAATCATTGCATTTCTACGCAAAACAATTACAAAGGAAACTAAAGCTAGTCCACCCAATAAGGATATTACAGTTAAAAAATTAATTCTATCTATAATTTCAGTGGCATCAGCGTAAAGTGTTTCATAAGGCACTACTAAAAATAAGTTCCAGTTATTAAAATTAAGCCTCTTACAATCAAAAACCAATTTTTCATCTGCATTTTGTGGAGTAAGAACTACATTATTTAAACCACTAAATTCCTGAGAATTAATATTTTCAATAATATTTCCATGGGTATTTTCATCTTCAAAAACCGAATTTTCAAGCACATTATAAAAATTAATTTTATCAGATGAAATATTTTCCGTAGAAGATGAAATAATATCTCCATTGTGATTTGTAATATGAATACTACCCTCACCCGCAAAAATATCCGTTATATATTGATCTAAATAATTCTTAGGATATTCAGCAAATATTGCTCCTATAATTTCACCGTCAACTCTCGTTGGAGTAACTAAAATATATTTTTCTTCACCATCAATTTTTGAAACTTGAAGGTCGGTAATAAAAGAATTTCCGAGCATTGCGTATTCGAAATATACTGTGTCAGAAAAGTCGAGAATCTCACCCTCGCTAGTAATTCCCTCACCCGTTTTATGTACAGCAACAATATTATCATAATTATGAAAAGATTGTATGCTAATTAGATAATTCTGAGTATCTTCTGCATTAGTTTGAAGTTTCCCTAATGAATCTGAAACATTTTGAAGGGAAATTAGTTCTTTTTCAAGTTCGATATTTATAGTGTTTTGTATTTGCTTAGTACTTTCAGATAATGCATCATTAGACGAATCGGAAAGTTCTTCCCAAATATTATTGCTGTAATTAACCATACCTATAAGAATGACCGCAACAACAAAAATTGAAATTGTAATAATAAAAATATTACTTTTAGTTTGTTTGCTTAATCGCACGAACTTCCCCCCCTCTTGTTTTAGAGCATAAAGTTATACTTATACTAATTCATTTTAACACACAAATTCCCAAAAAGCAAGGAGATTTTAACAATTTGTTAATAAAAAATCTACAAGTAATTCCGCTGAAAAAAATAATTTCTGCATAAAAAATAGTTTGACAGTAGGTGTTTAATGTAGTATAATATAAAAGATTACGTGGATGTTTTTAAAAAATATATTATCCCGAGGAAAATTAGAAAGGAACGGTTAAAAAATATATGGGTTTATTAGATAAAATTTTTGGCAGTTATAGTAAAAAAGAACTTACTAGAATTGAACCAATTAAAAATGCAGTTTTAGCTTTGGAAGATAAATATAAAGCTTTATCTGAGGAGGATCTTAAAAAGGAAACAGTTCTATTTAAAGAAAGATTAGCAAAAGGTGAAACTCTTAACGATATTCTTCCTGAAGCTTTAGCTGTGTGCCGTGAAGCTGCGGATAGAGTTCTTGGAAAACGTCCTTATCCTGTACAAATTATTGGTGCAATTGTTTTACATCAAGGTCGAATTGCTGAAATGAGAACGGGTGAAGGTAAAACTTTAGTTGCTTGTTTAGCGGCTTATTTAAACGCACTTTCTGGTAAAGGCGTTCACGTTGTAACTGTAAATGACTACCTTGCGAAATTCCAATCGGAAGAAATGGGTAAGATTTTCCGTTATTTAGGCTTAACTATTGGTTGTGTACTTCACAGTCTTGACAACAATGAAAGACGTGAAGCTTATGCTTGCGACATCACTTACGGAACAAACAACGAATTTGGTTTTGACTATCTTCGTGATAATATGGTTATTTATAAAAAAGATAAAGTTCAAAGAGAGCATAATTTTGCTATCGTGGACGAAATTGACTCAATTTTAATTGATGAAGCAAGAACTCCTCTCATTATTTCTGGTAGAGGGGATAAATCTACTGATTTATACTTACACGCAGATAAATTTGCTAAGTCTTTGAAACAAGTAAAAGTTGTTGAACTTGATAATAAAGAGGAACATGACCACGTTGATGGTGATTATATTATTGACGAAAAAGCAAAAACTGCTACTTTAACCCAAGACGGTGTTCATAAGGCTGAAAAACACTTTAATGTGGAAAACTTAATGGACCCTGAACACATGACATTATTGCATCATATTAACCAAGCTATTAAGGCGAATGGTGTTATGCATAGCGATATTCATTATGTTGTTAAAGACGAGCAAGTTGTTATCGTTGACGAATTTACTGGACGTATGATGACTGGACGTAGATTTAACGACGGTTTGCACCAAGCTATTGAAGCGAAAGAAAATGTGAAAGTTGCACATGAATCAAAAACTATTGCAACAATCACTTTCCAAAATTATTTTAGACTTTATAGCACACTTTCCGGTATGACTGGTACTGCTATGACGGAAGAAAATGAGTTTAGAGAAATTTATAAACTTGATGTTATTGAAATTCCAACTAACAAACCTGTTATCAGAAAAGACCAACCTGACGTTGTGTTTAAAACTGAAAAAGGGAAATATCATAATGTAATTGAACAAATTATTGAGTGTAATAAAAAAGGGCAACCTGTACTTGTTGGTACAATTTCAATTGAAAAATCCGAGTATTTAGGAAAACTTTTGCAAAAAAGAGGTATTAAGCACGAAGTTTTAAATGCGAAATATCACGCAAAAGAAGCGGAAATCGTTGCTCAAGCTGGTAAACTTGGAGCAGTTACTATTGCTACAAACATGGCTGGACGTGGTACCGATATTATTTTAGGCGGAAACGCTGAATTTTCTGCTAAAGCTGAAATGAGAAAAAAAGGTTATGAGGAGCATATTATTACTGAGGCAATCGGATTTGCTGACACTGAAGATGAAGAAATTTTAGCTGCAAGAAAAGTTTATATCGAACTTTTTGACAAATATAGCAAAGATGTAGCTGAAAAAGCTGTTGCTGTAAGAGAAGCGGGCGGTTTGTTTATTTTAGGTACAGAACGTCACGAATCAAGACGTATTGACAATCAGTTAAGAGGACGTTCAGGTCGTCAAGGTGATGCTGGTGAAAGTAGATTTTTCCTATCACTTGAAGATGATTTAATGCGACTTTTCGGTGGGGATAGAGTTACTGGAGTAATGAATACTCTTAAAGTTGATGAAAATATGCCAATCGAAAGTAAAATGCTTACAACTGTTATAGAAAGCTCACAAAAAAAGGTTGAGGGAAGAAACTTTAACGTAAGAAAGAACGTTCTTAATTACGATGACGTTATGTCCGCTCAACGTCAAATTATCTACACTCAACGTGGAAAAGTTCTAAATGGTGAGGATATTTCTTCTTACATTGATAATATGATTAAAGATTATGTGAAAAACACTGTTAATCATTATTTACTTGATGATGAAATTAAAGATGATTGGAACATTGAGGGGCTTCGTGACCACTTAATCGGGCTAATTGTTACTCCAGAAGACTTGCATTTCACTAAAGATGATATTGAAAATACTTCAAAAGATGATATTATTAAAATGCTTACTGATAAAGCTTTTGAAATTTATGCAAAACGTGAGGAAGAACTTACTCCAAAACTTCTTCGTGAAGTGGAAAGAGTTGTGCTTCTTAAAGTTGTTGATACAAAATGGATGGCTCATATTGACGATATGGAAGAACTTAAACGTGGTATCGGACTTCGTGCTTATGCTCAAAGAAACCCTGTTGTTGAGTATAGAATTGAAGGTTTTGATATGTTCGACGCAATGATTGAAGCTATTTGTGAAGATACAATTAGAATGTTGTTCCTTGCAAAAATTAGACGTAATGAAGAACCTAAGAGGGAGCAAGTTTTAAAAGCTGAAACTACAAACACTCCTGACAGTTCACTTGCGGGTCAACCACGACGTGTTGTAGTAAGGGTAGGTCCTAACGACCCTTGCCCATGCGGAAGCGGTAAAAAGTTCAAAAAATGCCACGGTTTAGGATTAGTTCCAAATGGTGGAGAACCTCCAAAAGCGTAAAAAATATTATATGAAGGAGCGGTATATATGGCGAATATTAAAAGTTTTAACGGATTAAGGTACAACTGTTCAAAAGCGGGTGATATTAACGAGTTAATATGCCCTCCTTATGACATAATTAGCGACAAACAAAGGGAAGATTACCTTGAGAAAAATGGCTATAACATTATTAGGTTGGAGCTTCCTAAGGGTGAAAATTCTTATAAAGTAGCGGGCGAAACTCTTTCAAATTGGATTGATGAAGAAATTTTAGCTAAAGATGAAAAGGCTGGAATTTACGTTTATGAAATGGAATTTTCTACTAAGAATTTGACTGGGAAAAAGGTTAAAGGCTTTATTTCTCTAGTGAAATTAGAGGAATTTTCCAAGGGAATTGTCCTTCCTCACGAGGAAACTTTGAGCAAGGCTAAAGAGGACCGTTTTAATTTAATGAGCGAAACTTTTTCTAATTTTAGTCAAATTTATTCTTTGTATATGGACGAGGACAACAGCTGTTTTTCTATGATTGACAGCCTTTCTAGCGGAAAAGCTGATGTGGAAGTTACTGATGTTGACGGAGTAATTCACAGGCTTTGGTGCGTTTACGATGAGGTTGCAATTGAGAAATTAACAGAAAAATTCCTTGAGAAAAAGCTTTACATTGCGGACGGACATCACCGCTATGAAACCGCACTTAATTTCCACAAATCCGTTGTAGAAAAGGGTTTGGAGGAAGAACATCCTAACTCTGACCACGTTTGCATGTGCCTTGTGAATATGGAAAATGACGGTTTGGTAGTTTTTCCTACACATAGAATTGTGCGTTCCCTTGAAAATTTTGATTTAGAGGACGTTATTTCTAAATGTAGTGAATATTTTGAAATTTCTAAGAAAAATGATGTAAAAACTATTGAAAATTCCCTAGAAATAGCTTATAATGAAGGTAAGAAAAGTTACGTTTTATATGCTGGAAATGATGAATATTATTTCTTCACATTAAAAGATGAAAGTGCAATTGAAAAATTTGTAACTGACAAATCAAAGTCTTACTGCGACCTTGACGTAACGATTTTACATACTTTAATTTTGGAATTAATTTTTGGAATTGACAAAGAAAATATGGCTAATCAAATTAATTTGACCTATACAAAAATTTTTGAGGAAGCTATTGAAACTGTTGATAATGGAAGTGCAAACTGTGTGTTTATACTAAATCCTACAAGGGTTAGCGAAATTCGTGATGTAGCTTTAAACAATGAAAAAATGCCACAAAAGTCAACATATTTTTACCCAAAATTAATCACAGGGCTTGTAATGAATAAGTTTTAACAAATTTTAATTGAAAGGGGCGAGTTTTTATGGCATTGGAAAATGTTATGGAATCAATTGTTAGAGAGAAATTGGACACGATGATTAAGTATTCGGATTGTTGCAAATGTGCTAGATGTTATGAGGATATTTTGGCTTTAGCACTAAATTCTTTGCCGCCAAAATATATTAATTCTCACAAAGGGGAACTTTTGGTTAGAATTGATGAAACTATCAACCAAAACAGCATCGATATTAACATTGCGCTTACTAAGGCAATGGATTTGGTTGGAAAAAATCCAAGACACTAAAAATTGTAAATAAAAAAGTTTCTGTTAAGGTAAATTCCTTACAGAAACTTTTTTTATTGTTTGAAATATAAACTAGTGTTAGATTTTTTCAAGAGATAAAGTTGCTCGCTAATTTCGAACACTTACAGTTTTCTTATTAGCTACTTATACTTCCGCAAAAATTATCTCTAATATTACTTTCATATAATTTTTTTATTAGTTTATCTTTACTACATTTTATAAATTTTGCGGAAGTAATAATTATTTCTTTCGTTACTTTTTTATCTGATAACTTTTACTTCGAGTGTTTCGGTGTTTGCGAACACCGAGGAGGACTCTGTCCCTCCACCCTGCAATTTTTTTGAGGAAAAAATTGAGTAAAACCTTCAGTTTGTTTTCTACAAAATTTGACCTCGTGGGCAGAAATTTTCCCTTTTCACAATATAAAACCGCGGGTATGGATGCAACGTCACGTTGCCCTGCAATTTTTTTGAGGAAAAAATTGAGTAAAACCTTCAGTTTGTTTTCTACAAAATTTGACCTCGTGGGCAGAAATTTTCCCTTTTCACAATATAAAACCGCGGGTATGGATGCAACGTCACGTTGCCCTGCAATTTTTTTGAGGAAAAAATTGAGTAAAACCTTCAGTTTGTTTTCTACA
>CAYJLB010000009.1:0-3701 GCA_964370845.1 uncultured Oscillospiraceae bacterium | reverse complement strand
ATGCAACGTCACGTTGCCCTGCAATTTTTTTGAGGAAAAAATTGAGTAAAACCTTTAGTCTGTTTTTTACAAAATCCGACCTCGTGGGCAGAAATTTTCCCTTTTCACAATATAAAACCGCGGGTATGGATGCAACGTCACGTTGCCCTGCAATTTTTTTGAGGAAAAAATTGAGTAAAACCTTTAGTCTGTTTTTTACAAAATCCGACCTCGTGGGCAGAAATTTTCCCTTTTCACAATATAAAACCGCGGGTATGGATGCAACGTCACGTTGCCCTGCAATTTTTTTGAGGAAAAAATTGAGTAAAACCTTTAGTCTGTTTTTCTTATTCTATTGTTTGGTAACAGACGACCACAGGTCGCCCCTACAAAATTTTACTTCGTATTCTTTTGTGACTAAGTCTATATTTTCATAGTCAACATAAATAATTTCATTTCTTAACTTTAGTTTTGCTGCACTTCGTCTTACACCGCTTTTACGGCTTGGATAAGATGGATTTTTGTCAATCTCACTGAGCAATCCACGCATATTTTCCCCTTTTATACAAAGCGGTAATCGTCCAGATGAATTGACTTTTATCCACTGCTCTTTTAGCAAATCTGTTGCTAAATCTTCCCCTAAAAGCTGGGAAAAATATGACAAAACTCGCTCACAATACCGCTCTAAACCCTCACCGTGGGAAACTTTATTTTTTGTGCCAAAATCATAAAACAAATCAAAAGGACTTTGAAATTTCTCCAAACCCGCATAAATAAGCGCTTTAAATCGACCTGAATTATAGAGCCTGTCCACGGCGTCCTCCACATCTTTTAGCTTTTCAAGTTCAGTTTTTGTTATCCAAGGAGTGGAAATAACCTCGTAAGGAGGAGTATTTTTAAACTCGCCAATGTCCTCATTTTTCATTTGACTTCCATGCAAAAGCTTTAAAAATCCAAGTTGCAACATATGAGGAGCCAACAAAAACAGCTTATTAAAACCAATTTTAAAGCTCTCATAATCCTCAAATGGAAGCCCTGCGATTAAATCCATGTGGACGTGGACGTTACCTTTTGAAAGAATGCTTTGTAAATTTTTTGCTACTTTTGCTAAATCGGTTTTTCTATTCACAGCTTTGAGGGTAAAATCGTTGAAACTTTGCACTCCAACTTCGATTTGAAACAAGCCTTTTGGAGCTTTTCCAAGAGCGGATATTATTGCCTCGCTCATAATGTCCCCAGCCATTTCAAAATGATAGCAAACGCCCTTATACTGCGGGTTTTTGGCAGTTATATATTCAATAATTTCAATTGCACGTTTTTCATTTGCATTAAAAGTTCGGTCAACAAATTTTATAGTTTTTGTGCCCGAAACAGAAAGTTTATCAAGGTTTTCTTTAACTTCATCAAGGGGGAAAAATCGCACTCCACCAAGTCGCCCCGAAAGGCAATAAGTACATGAATAAGGGCAACCTCGGCTCGTTTCAATATAAACAATTCGCCCCTCAAGCCTTTGAAAATATTCCTTTGTATAAGGGTTAATCGGGTTATCTTGCCATACAAAAGGCGGAGAAATTTTCTCTCTTGTGGAAAGTCCGTGGATATTTTCGGTGGAAGAATTATTTTTTATAGCTTGATAAAATTTTGCAAATGGGACTTCCCCCTCACCTGAAATAATATAATCAACAGCTGAATTTTCTGCAAAAACTGCCTCTTGGTTATAACTAACTTCCGCTCCACCAAGAAGAATTTTCACGGTAGGAAGTGATTTTTTTACCATTGAAACAAGGTCTTTTACAAAAGAAATATTCCAAATATAGCAAGAAAAACAAACTACAGCAGGATTTTTAGCAATAATTTCTTCCAAAATTTTGCTTTTTTCAGCCTTAATTGTAGTTTCAAAAATTTCAATATCATCGGTGTTTCCCGCCGCCGTTTTAAGATACCAAAGTGCAAGGGTTGAGTGTATATATTTAGAATTTACGCTTACAAGTAAAAATTTCATTAGAATCAAGTCCTTTTTCTGGGAGTTTTAGTTTTTGTCAAATAATATTTAATTATAACAGCTAAAAAATCTCACGTCAAGTGAAGAATTATCCGCTCAATCACAACTGCTCACAAATTATGTGTACAGTTCAAATATTAAAAATAAAAAAATGCAGGAAATCGTTTTGAACTGTTCCTACATTTTTTATTTTAACATATTTAAAAAATCTTCTTCTCGTATAATTTTTATATGGTGGTTTTTGCTCTGTAACTCAATGGCAGTGCGGAGTTTTGTGGATACTCTAAGGTTTCCGCTAACTAAATAGTCAACTTTCTTTGAAACATTGTCCTTAACAAATCCCCCACCCTCAACGATTTTTATATAGGCTTGTTCTCGGGTTAAATGTTTAAGTTGGCTAGTTATTACAAAGGTTTTTCCCTGAAAATTAGGGTTAATTTTGTCCGTTGCTTTATATTTTTTCATAATTTCTCTGGCGGGGACACTGTCGAATTTTTTGTATGTTTTAAGGTAGTGTTTTGGCTCGATATCAGCAAATTTTTTCACAGGAGTTAAAGCTAAAACCATCTCACCTAAAGTAGCAAACTTACTATTTTCAAGTGCAAAAAGTGCAATTCCTCCGCAAGCGGTTGCGTCCGCTAAGGCATTGTGATGGGCAAATTCAGGCAATTTAAAATGCTCGCACAATGAATTCAAGGACTTGCTGACCTTTTCGTTTTCAGCGATAAACTGCCCACCTAAATGCATTGTATCAAAGTATGAAAACTGTGGAATTTCTAATTTGTAATGCTCAAGCATAGTTTTTAAGACAGTCGTATCAAAAAAAGCGTTGTGGGCACAAACTAAAGTGTTGTCGAAAAAGTACTTGATTTTTTCCCAAATTTCGGGGAAAAATGGCTCATTTTTTGTGTCCTCAGGAGTAATTCCATGGACTTCAATATTATATTTTGCATAATAATTTGCAGGTGGCTGGATTAAATAGTACGCTGTGTCAACGATTTTTCCGCCCTCAAACTTTACTATTCCGATTGAACAAGCACTTGTGAAAGAAGAAGTTGCTGTTTCAAAATCGAAAGCGATAAAAGTATTTAATTTTTTTAAATTTTCCACAATAACTCTCCTTTTAATTTACTTTAGCAACAAAAAAACAATAAAACTGTTACGATTTAGTTATTTGGAGTTGCCTTTATAATTATAAATCTTTTTTTAACATTTGTAAATAGAATAAAATAAAAAAAATTAAAAAAAGACTTGATTTTTTTGGAAAGTTCTGATATAATATTATAGTTATATGGAGAAATCGCCTAGTCCGGCCGAGGGCGCATGATTGGAAATCATGTAAACGGGCAACCGTTTCGAGGGTTCGAATCCCTCTTTCTCCGCCAAGAAAAAAGTGGCTTTAAACCTTGATTTCAAAGGCTTAAAGCCACTTTTTTATTTATTTGAACCTCACTAAATACCTCACTTATCTTTATACCATCAAAAAAACCACTTATTTCACATAATATTTTTTGAAAATTCACCAACATATTTTCAATCCCTACAATTAAAATTGTGGGGATTTTTTTATTTAAAATAGGATTTTTAGACACATTTTTCTTTTTAATTAAATTGATATATACTATAACTATGATAAAAAGTTGGAGGGGAAAGAAAATGTTCAAAAGAAAAATTGAAAAGTATATATTGTCGATAACTTTTGAAGAAAAAAGTATAATGA